>RGYL01000100.1 GCA_010032085.1 Actinomycetota bacterium | reverse complement strand
GATGATTGTTGATTTGATCAGAAATGACTTGGGAATGGTCTGCGAAACGGGGAGTATCTCGACTCCTAGGTTGCTCGCGACCGAGGAGCATCCGGGTCTCTATCACCTAGTTTCAGATGTTCGCGGGCGCCTCCGAAAAGATTTAAAACCATCCGAAGTTTTATCTCGCCTCATGCCACCAGGGTCGGTTAGTGGAGCACCTAAATCAAGCGCGGTTTCAATAATTCAAGAGAACGAGATTGAACGCGGGCCATATTGCGGGGTATTTGGTTGGTCTAATGGATCTGAATTGCAGTTGTGTGTTGCAATTCGAACCTTTTGGCGAATGGATAATGAGATTAGATTTGGGACTGGAGCGGGCATTACGTGGGACAGCGATCCCGTCATGGAGTGGGAGGAAACCGAGCTCAAGGCGCGCAAGCTAATTTCGCTCACACGGCAATGATTATTAACGGCAATTCAGTTTCATCAGAATCTATAACCGATGCTCTAGTTCTCGGTGACGGTGTATTTGAAACTCTCCGCACTTACAACAATAGAGTTTTTGCTCTCGATCGCCACCTTAAACGCATGCTGCTCGGGTTAGAGCAAATCGGTGTCTCTGGGTTTGATGAAGGATTGGTTAAATCATCTATTCAAAAGATTTTGGTTGAAGAGCCCCTGGATTGCGGCGCTCTGCGGATCGCCTACTTCTCGGATGCGACCTTGATCGTTTCCCACAAACCTTATGAGCCTTCTAATTCAGGGTTGACTTGTTTTACAAGCGATGGGCAGGGGGTCGCTAGTTTCTATAAAAGTACCTCTTACTCCAGTCGGCTCTCCCTTCGCAGGCTCGCGGTGGCCAAAGGATTCGATGACACCATCTTGATAAATGGTGAGGGACTAGTTAGTGAACTTTCGACCAGCAATCTATTGATTCGAGTTGAAGGTAAATGGATTACCCCAAGTCTTGAGAGCGGTTGCCTTCCCGGGGTCACAAGAGGGCTCTTGCTAGAGAACTTTGGAGTTACGGAAGAACGAGTCACCCGAAGGGAGTTAGAACGAGCGAGCGGTGCGGCCGCAATTTCAAGCCTTAGGGAAATCCAGGTTATTAAGAGTATTGACGGTAAAGACTTTCCAAGTTCTAGGGAACTGCGTGAACTTCAAGAGAGTTTCAGCACTTGGGTATTAGGTAATCTTCTCTCATGAAATTCCGGGAGCAGATTAAGTCGAGTCCATACGGCTCGCTGCTCTGGCGGATATTTATAGGTGTAATTGGCGGACTTGTAACAATTATTGGAACGATTTTTCTTTTTGCTCCTGGCCCCGGATTACTAGTTTTACTAGCCGGGCTCGGCATTTTGGCGACTGAATTTGCGTGGGCCTCTAGTGCCATAAGGAGGACCAAGTCCATAGCCGAGACAACTTCGCAGAGATTTGGAATTCCACTCTGGGTCAAATACTTGATTGTGGCTGGTGGAGCGCTTCTTTCTATTGTCTTATTGGTGATATTTCACGCTCTTTAGATAATCACTTTGGTAGCCTCGCTACATGAGCCAGTCTGGAGAACAAATCTCCATCACCCTTGATGGAGCGGTAAAAAGCGTTCCTTCTGGCAGCAAAATCACACAAGTTTGTGAGAGCTTCTTCCCAGATCGAGTTAAGCCTGGCCCGAATGCGATTGTGGTCGCAAAATTGAATGGGGCTCTGGTTGATCTTTGGAGCGATCTAAAGAATGACGATGTTGTAGAGACTATAGGTATTGATTCGATTGATGGATTAAATGTTCTTCGCCACTCAACGGCGCACGTTCTTGCACAAGCGGTGCAAGCCACTTTCGCTCAAACCCGGCTCGGAATTGGCCCTCCAATTACCGATGGTTTTTATTACGACTTTGATCCCCAGCGTCCATTTACTCCCGAAGACCTCGAAAAGCTTGAAAGTGTAATGCGGAAAATAGTTAAGGATGGACAGCGCTTCAAACGTCGAGTGGTTACCGATACCGGGGCGCTTGAAGAACTTGCACATGAGCCATACAAATGTGAACTGATCAAATTAAAGAGCGGCGATGTTGCCGAAGGTGCATCCGTAGAAGTTGGCACAGGCGAATTAACAATTTATGAAAACTTAGGTCGTGATGGCGCCCCAGTCTGGGCAGATCTTTGCCGCGGACCGCATCTTCCGTCTACAAAGTACATTCCAGCTTTCAAGCTGATGAGGTCGGCTGGTGCTTATTGGCGAGGTTCGGAGAAGAATCCGATGTTGCAGCGAATCTATGGAACCGCTTGGCCGTCCCAAGAGAAGTTAGATGAATATTTACATCTTCTAGCAGAAGCCGAAAAGCGCGATCATCGGAAACTTGGCGCAGAATTAGATCTATTCTCATTTCCGGAGGAGATTGGATCTGGGCTTGCAGTTTTCCACCCCAAAGGGGGAATCGTGCGTATGGCGATGGAGGAGTACTCGAGAAAACGGCATGTCGAGGAAGGTTATGAGTTTGTCTATTCGCCTCATCTAACTAAATCTGCGCTCTTTGAGAAATCTGGCCATTTAGATTGGTATGCCGATGGCATGTATCCGCCGATGGTGATGGATGAAGAACTCCACGCCGACGGAACCTTAAAACGTGCGGGTCAGAAGTACTACATGAAGCCTATGAATTGCCCATTTCATAATTTAATTTTCGCGTCGCGAGGCCGTTCATACCGCGAGTTGCCACTGCGTCTTTTCGAGTTCGGCACGGTCTATAGATATGAAAAATCTGGCGTCATTCACGGAATCACAAGAGCGCGTGGCTTTACCCAAGATGATGCTCATATTTATTGCACTGTGGAACAAATGGCTGATGAATTAGATAGTTTGCTCACCTTTGTGCTAAACCTGTTGCGCGACTATGGATTGAAAGATTTTTATCTAGAACTTTCCACCAAGAATAAAGAAAAGTTCATAGGTTCGGATGAAGATTGGGAGCGCGCAACTAAAACTTTGAAATCTGCTGCTGAAAAACAGGGTCTTGGGTTAGTGCTCGATGAAGGGGGCGCAGCTTTTTAT
>RGYL01000099.1 GCA_010032085.1 Actinomycetota bacterium | reverse complement strand
TCACCATTAAGAGTGGTTCGACCAGCGGTTGCGCCCATCACAAATCCGCGCGCCATCTGATCGGCTGCGGCCCAGAAAGCATCTCCGGTGCGCTGAAATCCAAACATCGAATAGAAGATGTAGACCGGAATCATCGGCTCATCATGAGTCGAATAGGAAGTTCCTACTGCTGTGAATGAAGCGGTGGAACCTGCCTCATTAATTCCTTCATGCAAAATCACTCCAGAAGTGGATTCTTTGTAAGAGAGCACTAGTTCACGGTCGACGGAGGTGTATTTCTGGCCGTGAGGCGAGTAAATCTTCATAGTCGGGAAGAGTGAATCCATTCCAAAAGTGCGGGCTTCATCGGGGATGATCGGAACGATTCTTGCCCCAATTCCCTCATCTTTCGCAAGGTCCTTAAGCAAGCGAACGAAAGCCATAGTTGTTGCAACTTCTTGATTACCCGAGCCACGCATCGCAACATCGAAGTGAGATTCAAGTGGTTGCGGCAAGGCACGAGAGTGTTTACGGCGCTTCGGGATTGAGCCACCAAGTTCTGCGCGCCGGTCCAACATGTATTTGTGCTCGGGTGAATCTAGACCTGGTGTGAAATATGGCGGGAGCTTCTCATCTAGCTTCTCATCTGGAATTTCGAGATAGAGACGATCTCGTAGCGCGATGAGATCGTCTTTCTTTAACTTCTTCATCTGGTGGGTTGCATTTCGTCCTTCAAAGTGAGATCCCAAAGTCCAACCCTTGATGGTTTTAGCAAGAATCACGGTAGGACGGCCTTTATGTTCGGTCGCTGATTTATAAGCTGCGTAGAGTTTTTGATAATCATGTCCGCCGCGCTTTAGATTCCAAATATCGTCATCGCTCCAATTTGCAACCATTGCCGCAGTGCGTGGATCCTTGCCAAAGAAGTTATCGCGGACGAATTTTCCGCTCTCTGCCTTAAAGGTTTGGAAATCGCCATCAGGGGTGTTGTTCATCAAATCAACGAGCGCACCTTCGTTATCCATTGCAAATAGTGGATCCCACTCGCGACCCCAAATTACTTTTATGACATTCCAGCCCGCTCCAGTAAACAGAGCTTCGAGTTCTTGAATAATTTTTCCATTTCCGCGAACTGGCCCATCTAATCTCTGTAGATTGCAATTTACTATGAAAGTCAGATTGTCGAGGTTCTCTCGCGCTGCAAGAGTTAGCGCACTTACTGATTCGGGTTCATCCATCTCTCCATCACCAAGAAACGCCCAGACTCGTTGTTCCGAAGTATCTTTGATTCCGCGATTTAAAAGATAACGATTAAAGCGAGCTTGATAAATTGCATTAATAGGTCCAAGTCCCATCGAAACTGTGGGGAACTCCCAGAACTCTGGCATCAATCTCGGATGTGGATAGGAAGAGAGTCCACCACCGGGATGGGAAAGTTCTTGACGGAAGCCGTCTAATTGTTGCTCGCTCAATCTTCCTTCAAGAAATGCACGGGCATAAATTCCGGGTGAGGCATGGCCTTGGTAGAAAATCTGATCTCCGCCACCTGAATGATCCTTACCGCGGAAGAAATGATTGAAACCAACTTCATAAAGTGATGCAGAAGATGCAAAGGTAGAGATATGTCCACCAACTCCAACGCCAGGGCGCTGGGCGCGATGCACCATGATCGCCGCGTTCCAACGGATATAGGCACGGATGCGTCGTTCTAGAAATTCATCACCGGGAAAAGTTG
The DNA here is from genome assembly GCA_010032085.1 of Actinomycetota bacterium. Classification (GTDB taxonomy): domain Bacteria; phylum Actinomycetota; class Actinomycetes; order Nanopelagicales; family Nanopelagicaceae; genus MAG-120802. The sequence goes on along the minus strand of RGYL01000099.1, from coordinate 1,387 downwards.
GTTCCTCGCTCGGAGGAATCGTGTTCATGTAATCAGTGAGCCGTAAATTGGGAAGATCTAAACCTTTTTCATGAGCCTCGCGTAACAAAGAGAGCATTAAGAATCGAGCGCGCTGTGGACCGGCATGCTTTACGAGGGCGTCGAAGGATTGGCTCCACTCCGCAGTCTCCTCGGGGTTGGTATCGACCAGCTGGGAGAGGTGAAGGTCTTGAATTGAGTTCGGCTGATCTACGCTCACGCCCCTATCTTTCCGCTTTAGGGCGCTTGGGGCGAAATCCAAGGGTGTGATGCTGCCCAAAGTTGCATAACTTCCTCTCAAAGGGTGGACTTCTCTCACTCATAAGAGCAAAAGAGATGAATAGGAGAGTCCATTGAGTACCCCTGCGGGGTCGGGTGTCGCAACCCGGATGGGAATTGAATCGGGATTTCTAGTTCTTCAACGCGGCTTTGGCGATGATTGTGACAAATCAATTAGTGAAGAAGTTTCCCAAGTTTCGGGAAATGCACTCGTGGATGAGAATTCTCAAGAAGTTGTTGACGCGGTTTTGACTTGGTGGCGGGAAGATGACGGTGACCTAGTTGATGAATTGGTCGACTGCCTTACATATCTATCTGAGGGAGGCCAAGTCTGGCTACTCACGCCAAAAGTTGGAAGAGATGGGCATGTAGAACCGAGCGATATCAAAGATGCTGCACCTACAGCGGGACTTAGTTTGACTTCAACTTTTCAAGTATCAAAGGACTGGATTGCAACAAGACTCGTTGCCCGGAAGATAGGAAAGAAATGACAATCCAAGTTGGCCAAGAAGCACCAGACTTTGAATTAGTCGATCAAAATGGAGAGAAAGTTAAACTCTCATCATTCCGAGGAACCAAGAATGTTGTAGTCGTATTCTTCCCATTCGCATTTACGGGAACCTGCACGGGTGAGCTTTGTGCACTACGCGACGACCTCTCTGTTTTCCAGAACGAGAAGGTGCAATTACTTGCTATCTCTTGCGATGCAAAATTCACCCAGAAAGTTTTTGCCGACAAAGAAGGCTATAAATTCCCGCTCCTTTCCGACTTCTGGCCGCACGGTGCGACTGCCCAAAAATATGGAGTCTTCAACGCTGAGCATGGCCTTGCTCTTCGCGGAACCTTCATCATCGATAAGCAAGGAATCGTGCGATGGAGCGTTGTAAATAGCCCAGCAGAGGCGAGAAATCTCGAAGATTACAAAGCAGCATTGGCTTCGTTATAGACTGCGCACTCACTTAATGAAGTAAGAAAAGGGCGCTTAGCTCAGTGGTAGAGCGGCTCGTTTACACCGAGTAGGTCGGGGGTTCAAAACCCTCAGCGCCCACGAAAAGTTTCAATACGTTGAAATCGCTACACTGATTTCGTG
>RGYL01000098.1 GCA_010032085.1 Actinomycetota bacterium | reverse complement strand
TTTAACTGGACTTGCTTTCCAGTCATCTTCTCAAGGTCAAGGCGGAGACGATCTGCTTCAGTTCCACGGCGACCGATAACAATTCCAGGGCGCGCAGTATGAAGATCGATACGAACACGCTCGCGAGTACGCTCGATTTCAATTCGAGATACGCCAGCGCGCTCCATCTTCTTCTCCATGAGACGACGGATTTCGACATCTTCTTTTACATAATCTTTGTAGAGCTTCTCGGCATACCAACGAGATTTGAACTCAGTTGTTATTCCAAGGCGGAAGCCATGTGGATTTATCTTTTGACCCATTTACTCGGCCTCCTTCTTCTTAGCTGGCGCTTTCTTGGCTGGAGCTTTCTTAGTTGAAGACTTTGCAGTTGACTTCTTCGCTGGCGCCTTCTTTGCTGGCTTTGCTTCAGCGTCAGTTCCTTCAACCTCAGTTGCGCTCTCAACTACCGCAGCTTCAAGAGCAGCCTTAGCTCGCTTGCGCTGTTCTGCCTTTGAAATTGGGCGATAGTTCTTATCATCAGAGAGCGTCACAGAAATTTGTGAAGAACGCTTCAAGATTTGGTAGCCACGGCCTTGTGCGCGTGGGCGATAGCGCTTCATTGTGTAACCCTCGTCAACTAGCGCTTCAGTTACCCAAAGTTCAGAGGCATCTCGAATTGCTGGGTTTTTCTGCTTTGCATTAGCAACTGCAGAGTTAAGAAGTGTGTAGACCGATTCTGAAACGGCGATTTGTGGTGAGAATTTAGCGATACGAATCGCTGCATCTGCACGTTGTCCGCGAATCAAATTCACAACGCGACGAGCTTTTTGTGGGGTAACGCGAACGTTAGTTACCGAAGCCTTCGCGATTAATGGAGTATTACTCGGCACGGGTCACCGTCCTATCTTCTTGCTTAACGTGACCTTTAAAGGTGCGCGTTGGAGCAAACTCACCAAGCTTGTGACCGATCATCGCTTCTGTGATGTAAACCGGAACATGCTTACGACCATCATGAACCGCGATGGTGTGACCGATCATTGAAGGGGTGATCATCGAGCGACGAGACCAAGTCTTAATGACGTTCTTGGCATTCTTGGCATTCAACTCATCAACCTTCTTCTCAAGGTGATGGTCTATGAATGGACCCTTTTTCAAACTACGTGGCACTTAAGGATCTCCTATCGGCTCTTATTACTTGGACGACGACGGACAATTAATTGATCGCTCGCTTTTTTCTTGCGGGTGCGAACTTCAGGCTTACCCCAAGGTGATACTGGATGGCGACCACCAGAGGTCTTTCCTTCACCACCACCATGTGGGTGATCAACAGGGTTCATTACAACTCCACGGACAGTTGGACGGCGTCCCTTCCAGCGAGAGCGACCAGCTTTTCCGGAGCTGATATTTGATTGTTCTGCATTTCCGACAACCCCGACAGTGGCGCGGCAACGAACATCAACATTTCTAATTTCACCTGATGGCATACGAAGTTGTGCGTATGGACCATCTTTTGCAACGAGTTGTACGCCAGCGCCAGCAGAGCGAGCGATGCGCGCACCGCCACCGGGACGAGTTTCGATTGCGTGAACATTTGTACCGACTGGGATATTGCGAAGTGGCAAGTTATTGCCTGGCTTTATATCGGCAGAAGGACCGGTCTCAATCTTTGTTCCCTGTACAACGCCATCTGGGCAGATGATGTAACGCTTCTCGCCATCAGCAAAGTGAAGTAGCGCGATACGAGCAGAGCGATTTGGGTCGTACTCGATATGTGCAACTACAGCAGGAACTCCATCCTTATCGTTACGGAGGAAATCAATTACGCGATAGGCGCGCTTATGTCCGCCACCTTGGTGACGAGTTGTGATGCGACCGGCTGAGTTACGACCACCCTTTGAATTAATTGGACGGATCAGCGACTTCTCCGGGGTGCTCCGTGTGACTTCAGCAAAGTCAGGAACGATGCGACCGCGTGAGCTTGGTGTGACTGGTTTCAGATTACGAAGTGCCATTTTGTTATCCCTTCTCCCTTACCTAATCGCAAAGCGACTAGGAGACGGGACCTCCAAAGATGTCGATGCGATCGCCAGGTGCGACTTGAACGATTGCTCGCTTGCTGTCGCTGCGCTTTCCCTTTCCAAACCGGTTGATCTTGGTCTTACCTTCGCGGTTATGGGTGTTGACCTTTAATACGCGAACCTTGAATACCTTCTCAACCGCGATCTTGATCTCGGTCTTATTGGCATCTGGGGCAACGATGAAGGTGTACTTGTTCTCATCGAGCATGCCGTATGACTTCTCAGATACGACAGGTGCGATTAAAACTTCTCGATAATCTTTCATGCGGAGACCTCAACTAACTCTGATTCGCGGCCAACGCCCTTTGCGGAAGATCCTTTTGCAGGACCTGCAACAAAATCGGTGATCGCTTTCTTGGAGAAGACGACATCATCAGCAATGACAACATCGTAAGCATTTAGTTGATCTTGGCGGATTAAATGTAGATCGCTCTCATTACGTAGCGATCTCCAAGAAGTCTCTTCGCCATGAGCGAGAACTACTAGAAGACGCGCGCGATCTGAGAATTGGCGAACGGCAGAGATAGCTGCCTTGCTATCAATCTCTGAAGTAATTTCAGTAACGATATGAATGCGATCATTGCGTTGACGATCGGAGAGAACGCCACGAAGCGCAGCTTTAATCATCTTCTTTGGTGTGCGCTCGTCATATTTACGTGGGACTGGGCCTTGGGCAACGCCACCATGGCGCTGGTTAGGTGAACGGGTTGAACCTTGGCGGGCGCGACCGGTTCCCTTCTGCTTGAACGGCTTCTTTCCACCACCGCTAACTTCACCGCGGTTCTTCGCCTTATGAGTTCCTTGGCGCGCAGCATTTAGTTGTGCGGTAACGACTTGGTGAATGAGCGGAACATTTACCTGTACATCAAAGATCTCTTCAGGCAGATCAAAGGTTCCAGCCTTTGCGCCCTTAGCATCTTTAATATCGATGGTTAACGCCATCATGCACCTGCCTTCTTCATTACTTCACTTGCAACGCTCTTCGAAGCAGTGCGAATGACGACCTTTGAACCATTAACTCCAGGGATTGAACCCTTCACAAGAATTAGATTCTTCTCGA
>RGYL01000097.1 GCA_010032085.1 Actinomycetota bacterium | reverse complement strand
CGCTCCAATCAACCGTTACAGCCGCAGAGCAGATTGTGGAGAGTCTTGCGAGCGCAAGAACGATTGAGATCTACACCTTTACCCGTTCTCCGAAAAAATTGGTTTACCCAAGCTCTCTCTCCTCAGTAGCGAGCGGAGGATATACCGCACTATTCGATTCAATTTGGAGCTTAACACTTCGAGCAGGTGAGCTAGACGCTCCTTTAATTATCTTGACTGATGGAAAAGATTCAAGGAGTCTGATAACTGCCGATGAACTAGTAGGTCGCTTAGCTAATTACTCAAACAGAATAAACTTTGTTGCATACAGTCCCCTGCCTGAGAATGAAGAAGTTCTTAGAGCTATCGCCACTAAGACCGGCGGAACTGTTTATGGCGTCTCCCAATCAAATCAGCTAATAGATACATTCAAATTGGCAGTAGATGATGTAGTAGATCTCGACAAAAGATCCTCTAGCCCATTTCTACTTATCTTATCAACTCTTGTGGTTCTTATAGCTTTTCTATTTATCCGATTGATTATGCAGTGGCGAGAGAAAGAAAGGTTTCTTGATTCATGGAGCGACGTACTTGAGAATTATAGGATCAGGTCAGAGCCACTTAACGAACCTGGAGAAAAGAATGAGTCAGCACTCTTAACGCGAATTATTGGAGATACTTCTTTAATAGTTCCGCGTATCAAGGGAAAGATTCGGCGCGAAACTCTCGCTCTCTTCCTCGTGATTGGCCTAATTGCTCTTCTGCTTTTTCTAGATCTTTCAATACTTGTAGCCATTCCTACTTCTCTGTTGCTTTGTATATTGTTTCTAAGGGCTTGGATCAAAAATGCGGAGTCAAAAGCTAGATTACGGTTCGAAAGCGAACTACCCGCCTCCCTCAGGCTCTTAGCCTCAAGTCTCACCGCCGGACTAAGTTTTCTACAGGCGCTCGATAGTTTTTCAAGTGAAGGTAATTCAGAGGTAGCGCTTGAATTTCGTCGAGCCCTTTCAGAGATTCAATTGGGCTCACCCATAGAACGTGCGCTCCATGATGTTGCTGAACGCATGCAGAGTGAAGATTTAAAGTGGGTCGTATTCGCATTCTCAGTGCAACGAGAAGTCGGCGGCGGCCTTGCCAAGATACTTCAAAGCAGCGCCGAGGCCATAGATGCCCGGGCGAACCTCCGCCAAGAAATAAGAACGCTCTCTGCTGAGGGAAGAATCTCCTCACTCATTCTTATCTTGCTCCCCCCAGGCATATTCCTCTTTCTATTTGCAACTAGGAGAGATTTCATTTCATTATTCTGGGAAGAAACTATCGGACAGTTGCTGCTCTTAGTTGTGCTTGCCTTAATGGCAACAGCCTGGTTATGGATTAGAAGATTAGTGAACTCCCCCGCATGATATCCCTCGATGAAGTATCACTTGCACTTATTTCACTTTCAATTGCTTCTATATTCTTCTTACTAATTCGTTTAATACTTCGACACTCAAAACGCAAAGCGCGGGCGAAGTCATTCGCATATATCGACGCAAACTCAAAGACTATTGAGGGATTCGCTGAAGATACCTTTCTTACCCCCACTTTTAGTTTCACGGAGCGCTTGCTACTTACCCGATATGGAAAATGGTTACAAAGAACTTCTGTGAGAGCTGGAATATGGGAGCAGAACGAACTCAAAGATTTTATGGTTAGAAAAATCCGTCTTGCCCTAGGTACATTTATCATCACTGCGGCATCGGTCGAATACTTCACTTTGCCAATATCTTTCCTAGTATTCACACCACTATTTGCTTTTTTCTTTCCCGATTTACGATTACTAGATAAAGCAAAAACCCGAGTGGCAAACATCGCCCGGGCCTTACCCGAGACTATTGACTTACTGAATATGTGTGTTTCAGCAGGTATTGGCTTTCACTCCGGATTACAAAGAGTCGCCGCATCGCAAAGTAATCCCTTGAGTCAAGAATTTAGTCGCGTCTTATCTGAAATGAAACTAGGCCAGGGTCGTGGCGCCGCTCTCCTCTCGCTATCAGAGCGACTAGGAATAGAGCCATTGGATCAGTTTGTGAATTCAATCCTCCAAGTCGACCGACTCGGAGTTCCGATGAATCGCGTTCTTGAGGAGCAGTCTCGAAGATTGAGAGTCAGTCGACAAGAGAAGGCGCGCGAGCAGGCCCAGAAACTCCCGGTAAAGATCCTTGCGCCAACATTGATTTTCTTAATGCCCGCACTTCTGATAATTGTTCTTGGCCCTGCTGTAGTTTCAGTGATCAAATCTTTTGGATACTAATGACACTAATTGAATTTCTTCCAGTCTTTTTTGCTACCGGATTTGCTATACAACTTTCCCTAATTGATCTATATTCTCGATCTCAATATTTGTAGTTAGGAGAAAGAGCTTTAAGAAAGTCCTCCCGTTTGCGCCTTTTATGTTGCTAGGACTTTTCTCCGTGGAGTTGGGGTTATTTATCTAACCTTTCTCTATTTCAAAAGCCCAAAGGTCTAATTCATCTAAGTCGACCGGCTGGAAACCTTTAACCTCTAGCGCCGAAGCAATCTGGGCGCGGTGCTCGGTCGCATGATGTACCGCTTGAGAGAGAATCGTTGATAGCCATCTGCTTACCTTTTCGCCTTTGGAGTTAACGAAATCAACTTTCGTATCTTCCAGTTTGCAACAGCTTGCCAGCGCATTATCTATTGCCGCCGCCTGCCGCTTGAGTAATTCAAGATCTCCCTTGACTTTTGGTTCCTGAATCTTCTCACCGGGTATCTCACAATGTTTATTTGTGATTCGATAGAAGTAGAAATCTGCAGCTTCAACGATGTGATTTGCAATCTCACCTACATGCCACTTCTCATTGACGGCAAATGCTCGCAACGCCTCATCAGGGAGTCCCCCGAGATATTCAAGCGTTGCTTGATTTGCCCAGGCCATGTGCGCGAGAAGTCTCTCGATTCCGATTGTCACAATCAAAGCCTAGGTTCTATCACTCTTTCCTCGCAAATCTGAAAAGTGCGCTTGCTGTGACGCTCTGGAAATTACTTCAGTGAAGTATCTGGGCAACAAGCAACCGAGCCAATTTACCTTTGGTATCGAAAGGGGTAATTCAGATGAGAAAAGGCTTTCAAACGTGGAAAGTTATTCTGTCGATTTTTGCATTGACTCTGTCAACTTTAACTTTGACTGTA
>RGYL01000096.1 GCA_010032085.1 Actinomycetota bacterium | reverse complement strand
AAGCCTAATAATGAGCTACTAGTATTGTTTTCTAGATTTAGATTCTTTTGGTCCTGTGCTCTTAGGTTTTTTCTTTTCTTTTCTTGTATCACGACTTTTAGCCATAACTTGTAACCTATCTTGTTTGTTTTTTTTTACTATAAAAATTTATCAAAAACGGACTTAAAAATAAAACAAAAGCAATAAAAAGTATTATTGCAGAAATGGGCCTTGTTATAAAAGTTGTCCACTCACCCATGCCTATAATTAACGCCTGTCTTAGCGATTGTTCTGCAATGGGTCCTAAAATTAGACCTATAATCAATGGAGCTGCTGGAAAGTCAAATCTCCTAAAAAAATAACCGACAAGACCAAAGAAAAATAATAAAGCTAAATCAAAAGAGGATCTTCCATTTCCATAAACGCCTGCTGAGGAAATTATTATCACTCCCACATAAAGCCACTGTGAAGGTATCTTAAGTATTTTTATCCAGATACCAACAAGTGGGTAATTAAGTATTAATAAAATAACATTTCCTATGTAAAGACTTGCAATTAATGTCCAAACTAAATTTGACTGTTGAGTAAGAAGTGTAGGCCCTGGTCTAATGCCATAAGATTCAAAAGCTGATAATAATACAGCTGCGGTTGCTGACGTTGGAATTCCTAATGTTAATAACGGCATTAGGACTCCTGCAGCAGCTGCATTGTTTGCCGCTTCTGGTCCAGCAACGCCTTCTATTGCTCCCTTTCCAAACTCTTCTGGTTTTTTACTAAGTTTTTTTTCTGTATAATAGCTTAATAAAGTTGGAACTTCCGCACCTCCTGTTGGTAGTGCTCCAATAAAAAAACCATAAAAAGAACCACGAAGCCACGGCTTCCAACTTCTCTTCCAATCTTCTTTTCTCATCCAATTATACCATTTATTTTTTGGAGAGATAATTACAGTCTTTTTATTTTTTTCTCTTCCTTGCCATGCTAAAAATAATGCATCTCCTACTGCAAATAATCCAACGACTGCAACGACTACTTCAACTCCATTTAATAATTCCATAACTCCACCAAAAGTAAATCTTGGCTGTCCTGACTGAAGATCAATTCCAACTAAACCAATTATAATTCCTAAACTTAAACTAATCATTCCGCGAATGACTGAATTTCCTAAAACAGCAGTGACAGAAACTGCAGCAAGAACCATTAAACTAAAATATTCTGCTGGACCAAATGTTAAGGCAACCCCAACAACAATTGGGGCAAAAAAAGTAAGAGCAATTGTACCAATAGTTCCTGCAACAAAACTTCCAATAGCAGCCGTTGCTAAGGCCTGACCTGCTAAACCACGTCTTGCCATTTTGTTTCCTTCAAGAGAAGTTACAACACTAGAGGACTCTCCTGGTGTATTAAGAAGAATAGCGGTTGTTGATCCTCCGTACATTCCTCCATAATAAATTCCTGCAAATAAAACGAACATCGCAACAGCTGGAGCTTTAAAGGTAAGTGGTAATAATAAAGCTATGGTTAACGCAGGCCCTATTCCTGGAAGAACGCCGACCAAAGTTCCGGCTAAACAACCAGCAAATCCATAAATTAAAATTGAAGGTGTTAAGGCAGTTCCAAAACCATTTATTAATTGTTCAAAATAATTCATATTTTAAATGAAAACGCAGGACCTAAATTAACTGAAAGCATAATTGAAAATAAAATCCAAACACTAACTGAAATCAAAAAGCTTATTATAAAAGATCTGATTGATATTTTTGTATCAAAAGATCTTGATATGCCAAGACCACATAAAGAACCTGATAAAATAAAGCCTATTGGCTTAACTAATAATACAAACAATAAAAATCCAATCAAAAAATAACTAAGACGATTTATTGGATTCTTTAATGGCTTCTCATTTTTATTATTAGCTATATCAGGAAGTTTTCTCGTTAAAGATTGATAAACATATAAAACTACAAACAAAATAAATATCCCAACAGCAAATTTTGGAACAAATGATGCTCCAACCGCATCATAAAGAGTAGATTTTGGAATTTGTGTGATCTGCCAAATGGCAAGACCACACAAAAATATAAGTACTAAAGAAAAGCGTAAAGCGTTCAAGCTAAGCCTAAATCTTTTAAAACAGCTTCTGTATTTTTAATATCTTCATTTAAAGCTTTTTGAAAAGCATCACCTGTTAAAAAAACATTAGTCCATTTTCTTTCAACTAAAGTTTTTTTCCAAGGTTCTGAAGTATTAAGTTTAGTTATGTAATCTATAATCTTATTCTTTTGCTCTGCAGAAACTCCTGGTGCAGCAAAAATCCCTCTCCAGTTAGCAGCAACAACATTTAAACCTAGCTCTTTAATTGTTGGCGCATTCACTCCTGGAATTCTTACATTCCCAGACACGGCTATAATTTTCATTTTGCCAGAATTAATATGCTCCTCAAGCTCAGAGTATCCTGAAATTCCAGCTGAAACCTGTCCTCCTAAAATCGCAGCATTTGCAGGTCCTCCGCCTTGGAAAGCAACATAAGCAGCATCTTTTGCATTGCCGCCTAAAGCTTTTATTATAAGTCCAAGTAACTGATGATCTGTTCCTCCTGCTGACCCTCCTGCAACAGATACGGCTTTTGGATTTGCTTTTAATGCTGAGGTAAAATCATTCCAGTTTTTAATTTTTCCAGAAGTTGGAACTACTATTGCTCCCGCCTCTTCTGTTAAACGAGCGATAGGAATTACATCTTTAATGGTTACCGGGCTCTTATTTGTAATACCCGCACCAACCATTACTGATCCGCCGATCATTATAGTATTTCCTTGTCCTTTTTTTTCATTTACAAATTTTGGAAGGCCAACCATTCCTCCTGCTCCTCCAACATTTTCTACTTGAATTGAATTTGTTAATCCTGCTGCTTTGGAAGCGGCTTCTATTGCTCTTCCTAATCCATCCCAACCCCCTCCTGGTGCAGCTGGAACAAAAATATTTAAATTATCAAAGACTACTTTTGACTGTGATGACGCCCAATTTGGCATACCTAATACGGCAGCAGATACTCCTGCAAATGCCATAAATTTTCTACGATTTATTTTCATTGATGTTTTTTTGTTAAGAAGTTTAATTAAAAAAATTAAATACCAATTATAATTTGTTTTCAATTAATAAATAAAATATTCAACCTAAGGATGATTTTTAAAAATAAGAATAATG
>RGYL01000095.1 GCA_010032085.1 Actinomycetota bacterium | reverse complement strand
CGATCGGCTTTTGGCAATTTGCCGCTAATCGAACTAACCCTTCATCTGAGAAGGGAAGTAAGTCTTCAAAAGATCCACCACCGCGCGTAATGATGATGACATCGATATCAGGATCAGCATCTAGCTCACGAAGCGCCGCCGATACTTGAATAACGGCATCGGCTCCTTGGACTGCAACTTCACGAGTTTCAAATACCACCGCGGGCCATCTCCGCTTGGCATTTTCTTTAACGTCTTTTTCGGCAGCACTGGCGCGACCACAAATTAATCCAATTTTGCGCGGAAGAAATGGAAGTGGCTTCTTCCGTTCTGCGGCAAATAAACCTTCGCCAGCAAGCATCTTCTTAAGTGCCTCTAGGCGAGCGAGTAATTCACCAACTCCAACTTGTCGTATCTCTTTAGCGTTAAGCGAGAGGCGACCGGTTGGGGTGTAGAAATTAACTTTAGAGTTAATAACTACCCGCGCATTATCCGAAAGTGGTGCAACCGCTTTGAAGACAGAGCGTGGGCAAGTGACTTCTAAATACATATCAACGCTGGGATCGCGAAGTCTCATATAAATCATTCCTGAACCAGCGCGATCATTTAATTGTGCGATCTCACCTTCAACCCATATCTGTCCAAGTCGATTTATGTAATCACTTATGGCTTGCGAAACTACGCGTACCGGTACTGGCTTTTCGGCTGAAGTTTCGAGCATGGCGCGATACTAATAGGATGCGCATATGTCGAAGCGAGTTCTTCTAGCTGCGCCACGAGGTTATTGCGCCGGAGTAGATCGCGCTGTCATCACCGTTGAAAAAGCCCTTGAACTGTATGGCGCCCCGGTTTATGTCCGCAAACAGATTGTTCATAACAAACATGTGGTCGAGTCATTGGAGAAGAAGGGCGCAATCTTTGTTGATGAAACTGACCAAGTTCCCGAAGGTGCGCGCGTTGTCTTCTCAGCTCATGGGGTCTCACCAAAAGTCCACCAAGAAGCTGCGACTCGTCAGCTAAAGACGATTGATGCAACTTGCCCACTAGTTACAAAAGTTCATCAAGAAGCCCGCAGATTTGCAGCAGAAGACCTCCAGATCCTGCTAATCGGTCATCATGGCCATGAGGAAGTAGAGGGAACCGCCGGAGAAGCGCCCGAACACATCAAGTTAGTTGATGGATTAGATCAAGCTAAATCAATCGAAATTGATCCAAAGCGACCTGTTGCATGGTTATCCCAAACGACTTTAAGTGTTGATGAGACCCTTGAGACAGTTGGAATTCTCAAAGAGCGCTTTCCGCAACTTCAAGATCCACCATCTGATGACATCTGTTATGCAACCCAAAATCGCCAAGTTGCGATTAAGCAGATTGCGCCCCAAACCGAATTAGTACTCGTCGTTGGTTCAACCAACTCATCTAATTCAGTACGCCTTGTCGAAGTTGCGAAGGAATATGGCGCAAAAGCGGCTTATCTAATTGATTACGCCAGCGAGGTAAAAGATGATTGGTTTGAAGGGGTCGAAACAATCGGCGTTACTAGCGGGGCTTCCGTCCCAGAACTACTTGTAAAAGACCTGTTAGAGGAACTCTCTCGACGTGGTTTTAGCGAGGTAGAAGAGATTCGCGCGATGGAGGAGAGTCTTCTCTTTGCCCTTCCGCCCGAGTTACGTAAAGACTTAAAGGCTGCTGGAAAGTAGCTGCTTCCGCTCTTTAAAGTAGTACCACCAACCAAATAACGATCCGCTAATCAAAAACGGCGCCACACTTGCAAGCCCGGTAATCAAATCAATACCAATCCGCGTAAAGCTCAAGGAGATTCCACCAACTGTTGGAAGTAGAACCAAAGTCGCAAACGCAAATGCGATTGGTGGGTTAACCACAGCGACATAGGTCGTGCCTTTCCGGCCGTAAATGAGCGCTCCGTAATAAGAAATCCAGATCGCGATTCCAGTAATAAAACCAACATTAGAGCGGAAGAAAATCTCAACCATGGCGACAAAACCAATAAGAAAGAATTGAAGTATCACAACGCCAGGCTTAGTAAGTCCAGCGCCCTTTACCGGGCTCTTTATGGGAGGTTTAGGGAGATTATTTGTCATCATTATCGCTTTCATCAGAGTCATCTAAATCAATATCTTCCGCAGCAAGATCGGGGGCTTCAAGTTCCTTAGGGGCAATTAGCCTCACCTCATCATCAACATCTTCGAGCGCTTTTAATTTACTTGAAGAGGGAGCGCCTAACTTCACCATCTTTCGTGCCGGCTTCAACACATTCTCTTCCGCGCTCTTAATCAGATCATTAAAAGCTCGCTCCGTTGACTTAATCCGATCTCCGAGCGTTTCAATCTTTGAGTGCACTTTTCCAATTCGCTTTAGCAATTCGCCAGCAAGGTCAGTTATCTCTTGGGCATTCTTTGCTAGATCACTCCGGCTAAAGACATAAGCGACGGTGCGAAGTAAGGCCATCATCGTGGTTGGGGTAGCGATAGTTACATTCTTTTCAAAGGCCTTATGCAGTAGTTGGGGTTCGACATCAAGGGCCTCAGAGAGTATTGATTCAAATGGGGCAAATAGAACTACGTAATCAGGGGAGTTGCCCTTCTCTTGGTATCCCCGTTTTGCAAGAGCATTTACATGGCCAAGTAAATCTTTCGCATGTTGTTGCATTAATTCTTTCCGCTTAACCGGATCTTTCTCAACTACTGCTTCGAGGAAGCGATCAAAAGGAAACTTAGAATCGATAAAGATTTCACTTCCACCAGGTACAGATATCTTTATATCTGGTTTTGAAATTTCCGTTCCAGTAGTTCGATAATCTTGTTTGAAGAAGTGCTCGTTCTCTAATAACCCAGCATTTTCAAGAAGAGTCTCAAGTTGGGCTTCGCCATATTTTCCGCGAGTCTGGGAGTTGGAGAGCGCTCCAGCAAGCTTTGTAGTTTCACGTAGCAAGTTTTCATTTCCAAGTCGCATCGTCTCGATTTGGGAGCGCATCTCACTTTCAGCTCGCGCTCGCTTTACCTCCGCTTCTTGCGCTTGGGTAGTTAGTTGGGTCATTCCAGTTGTAACCGCGCGAAGTTGTTCATTTAGAGTTGTAAGGCGTGCTTCTTCCCGGCGTAGCTCTTCTAGTTGTGTATTTAGAAGTGCAACCTTTCCTTTTTCTGCGTTTACTCGACTTGCAGCAAAGAGATAACCAATCGCA
>RGYL01000094.1 GCA_010032085.1 Actinomycetota bacterium | reverse complement strand
GCGGCTAGAGCCTTCACGACAGGAAATGATGATGAGGAGGCTCACTCGAGGGTTCGATTGCTTCTCTCTGCCTATGAACGAGAAGCATTCTCTTACAGCGTGAGTTGCTCGCACCAACCCTGCATCACCCCAGGCGCTGGAGTCGAGTTGACTCTTTTTCAAGAAGAAAGCGCCGCAGAAAAATCATCCAACTCAATTTTCTCAAGTAACAATTTCTGGGAGGACCAAACGGGTGCAGTGACTCAAGAGAGACTTAGTCTTGCACGAGCAACATCCTATGTTGATAAATGGCAATAGCCCATTGGTGAATTGTTTGTCCGAGACACGATCGATAGCGCCTCATGGAAGTTACCGACAATCCAATGAAGACTCCGAATATCCCTCTGATAATCAAGGCTCGATATCGCCTTTAATAATCACACTTTTCTCCATACTTATGATTCTAATTTTTATCATCTCGAATATCGCATCCGCTTATGTCGCCAGGCGAGATTTAACAAACAGAGTTGAATCGGCGCTAGCCGATGGGGCCCAGGAATTAGATCTTCTCGCTTATTACTACAACGCACCATTAACTGACTACTTGGCTGAAGAGAGTATACGCAGGGGAGCCCTTCGAGTTCCCATAGATTGTGCCGCTGCAAGAGTTACTTTTGAACGAAATATCTTGATTGAAAGAAAATTTTTGGCCAGTAATCAGAACGAATCTAAACAGCAAAAAAACAGATCAGCCTTTAGAAATATTGCATCGAAGCTTGTGAGTATCGATAAATTCAAATGTAATGGATCTGAATTGTCGGCGTCGGTCTCGCAAGTTCATGAATTGCCATTTCAGGTAAGGGTTTTAAATTTGAAGAGTTTTAAGATTGAAGTTAGCGCCTCGGCAAGCTCATTTCTCGTTGAAGATTAGTACTCGTTCATTGCGATTACTCTTTTGAGGTAGTTCTTTTGGTGGACCAAGAGTTTCCGCAATTATTTTTGCTCCAATTTCAAAATTTCCGTGTTTGCACCACCGAGAAAATGTGCAACTTTATGCGGGTATCATGTGCGAGTGGCTGAGCGTGATTATTCAACAGAATTCGAATCCCTAGAGAAATCGCTTGCGGGAATCGAATCTGTTTTGGATGTTAAAAAACTTGAGCAACAAGTCCACGAGCTAGAGCAAGAAGCTGGTGCACCTGATCTTTGGAATGACCCTGAAAATGCCCAAAAAGTTACGAGTGCTCTATCTCGAACCCAATCCACTCTCAATAAAGTTAAAGCGTTACGCGGACGGCTCGTGGATCTACCTGTGATGTTGGAATTGGCTGAATCGGAGTCAGATGCGAAGGCTTTGGATGATTTCAATAAAGAAATTGATTCACTAACTAAAGCCATTGGCGATTTAGAAGTACAGACCCTGCTAAGCGGAGAGTATGACCATCGCGATGCTTTGGTAACGATTCGATCAGAAGCAGGAGGAGTTGATGCCGCAGATTGGGCCGAGATGGTCTCTCGAATGTTCCTTCGCTATTGCGAGCGCCATTCACTTTCGGTCAATGTCTTAGAAACCTCATATGCGGAGGAAGCTGGAATTAAATCGACCACATTCAAAGTCTCAGGACCTTACGTTTATGGAACGCTCTCTGTTGAACAAGGAACTCATCGCCTAGTTCGAATATCGCCATTTGATAGCCAAAACCGTCGCCACACTTCCTTTGCCGGAGTTGAAGTTGTCCCGGTTGTTGAGCAGAGCGATCACATTGAGATTGATGAGAAAGATATTCGAGTAGATGTTTATCGCTCCTCGGGTCCTGGTGGGCAAGGAGTAAATACCACCGACTCAGCTGTTCGCATCACTCACATTCCAACTGGAATAGTTGTTTCTTGCCAAAATGAGCGCTCACAAATCCAAAATCGAGCAACAGCGATGGCGGTACTACAGTCAAAACTTCTTGAGAAACGTAATCAGGAAGAGCGTGCAAAAATTGATGCTCTTCGTGGAGATACCTCAGGTTCATGGGGAAATCAGATTCGTTCTTATGTTTTGCACCCATATCAAATGGTCAAAGACCACCGGACCGATTATGAAACTGGAAATACACAAGCGGTGCTTGATGGAGATCTAGATGGATTTATCGAAGCTGGAATCAAGTGGAGGCGTTTGGCCCGCGCAAGATGAATTCCCACTTGAGATTTGGCCCGCGCAAGATGAATTCCCACTTGATTTCATTCTCCCGCTGGAGATTTCACCCAATTCACATCAGAAGTTGCGGTTTCATACCCACTTTTGCCGGCTGGCCTACCTAGAATCCACTCGTGATTAAGTTCGAGAATGTTACGAAGGTTTATCCGAAGTCGGATAAGCCCGCTCTCGACAATATCTCTCTAGAAGTTGAAAAAGGGGAGTTCGTCTTCCTCGTAGGCCTTTCGGGATCAGGAAAGTCGACCTTCTTGAGATTAGTCCTCCGTGAAGAAAGGCCAACTACTGGAAATATTCATGTGGCCGGTAAGGATTTGAACACCCTATCTAATTGGAAAGTTCCGCAATTAAGAAGGCAAGTCGGAACGGTTTTTCAAGATTTCCGACTCCTTCCGAACAAAACAGTTGCTGAAAATGTTGCCTTTACTCTGCACGTGCTTGGATTTTCGCGTAAAGAGATCGCCCGTGAAGTACCGGAAGTCCTTGAGCTTGTTGGTTTAGAGGACAAGGCAGATAGAAAGCCCGGAGAACTATCTGGTGGTGAACAGCAAAGGGTTGCTATTGCACGAGCTTATGTAAGTAAGCCCGCAATATTGATTGCTGATGAGCCAACTGGAAACTTGGATCCTGCTACTTCAGTTGGAATCATGAAGTTATTGGATCGCATCAATAGAGATGGAACTACCGTCGTTATGGCGACTCATGACGCGGGAATTGTTGACCAGATGCGCAAACGTGTTATCGAGCTGGATGCCGGACATGTTGTTAGAGACCAGGCGCGCGGTGTATATGGATACTCAGGATGATGGTGAATAAATGAGAGCTCGATTTATATTTAGTGAAGTTGGTATTGGCCTTAGGCGCAATCTGACTATGACCTTTGCGGTGATAATCACCGTGGCAATCTCCCTGTCGCTCCTCGGTATCGGACTTTTATCAAATGCCCAAGTGCGAGTTATGAAGGATTATTGGTACGACAAAATCGAAGTATCGGTATTTCTCTGTGGCTCCCTCTCGGATGCAACTTCCTGTTCTTCGGGAG
>RGYL01000093.1 GCA_010032085.1 Actinomycetota bacterium | reverse complement strand
TGTAACGGATGCGGGTTTTACCTTCTTTACTAATTACAGTTCCGCCAAATCTAGGGCAATCTCTAAAAATGAAAATGTTGCACTCTTGTTTCCCTGGTATCCGATGGAGCGCCAGGTGAAAATTCTTGGGACCGCCGAGCGCATCTCGGAGGGAGAATCAGATAAATATTTCGCTACACGTCCATGGTCTAGCCAAATTGGCGCTTGGGCAAGTGATCAATCAGCCCCGCTCTCATCACGCACTGAATTAGAAGAGAGATGGAGTGAGTTCGCTCGAAAGTATCCTGAAGGTTCTCAAGTACCAAGACCGGCACATTGGGGTGGCTTTCTCGTGACGCCAATCTCAATTGAATTCTGGCAAGGTAGGTATTCGCGTTTACATGATCGCATTCGCTATACAAAGGATGGCGCGACTTGGAAAATGGGGCGCATCTATCCTTAGTTTGAAGATAGGCTTGGCAAAATCATGGCAGATATAAGAATTCCCGATGCACTTAAACCGAAAGATGGCAGATTCGGTTGTGGACCTTCCAAGATTCGCCCGGAAGCGTTAGAAAATTTAGCTAAGAGTGGCGCATCTATATTAGGAACATCGCATCGTCAGAGAGCAGTTAAAGGTGTTGTTAATCGCGTAAGAACCGGACTCTCCTCACTCTTTGATTTACCCGAAGGCTATGAGGTAGTTCTAGGAAATGGCGGTTCTACAGCTTTCTGGGATATCGCAACTTTCTCTTTGATAGAGAAGAAATCGCAACACTTAAGTTTTGGCGAGTTCTCCTCGAAATTTGCTAGCGCTGCAAAAGAGGCGCCCTTTCTTGAAGATCCTTCGGTAATCAAATCCGAACCTGGAACACACCCGCTTGCTGTAGTCGAGCCAGGTGTTGATGTTTATGCCCTCACCCATAACGAAACTTCAACGGGTGTTGCAATGCCAATTAAGCGACCAGCTGGAATTGGTGACGCCTTGGTGTTAGTCGATGCAACTAGCGCGGCCGGTGGCTTGAGTGTTACTGCTTCTGAGTTTGATACTTATTACTTTGCTCCACAAAAATCTTTTGCATCCGATGGTGGGCTTTGGATCGCCCTCATGAGTCCGGCCGCAATTGCGCGGGTAGAGAAGATAAAGGCGAGCGGTCGTTGGGTCCCCGCCTTCTTTGATCTCTCAATCGCGATTGAAAATTCGCGCCTCGATCAGACTTACAACACACCTGCTGTCGCAACTTTGATGCTCTTAGCTGACCAAATTGAGTGGATGAATTCGAATGGCGGGATGTCTTTTGCTGCTGGAAGAAGTGCCAAGTCTGCTGAAATCATCTATTCGTGGGCTGAGAAAACTTCCTACACCTCACCCTTTGTGGTCGACCCAGCTATGCGCTCAAAAGTGGTTGCCACAATTAATTTTGAAGATGGTATTGATGCACTAGAAATTGCTAAGACGCTACGAGCGAATGGAATTGTTGATACTGAGCCTTACCGCAAGTTAGGCAAAAACCAATTACGTATCGGCATGTTCCCGGCCATTGACCCAGAAGATATCCGGGCTCTTACTGCATGTATTGAATATGTTGTTACAGAGATGAAGCGATAAATGAATCACAAATTTCGAAGGACAGTAACTCTTGTGATTCTCTTTGGATTAATCCTTCTTGTCCTCGTAAGCGGCCTCTAAGACATCATCTACTAAAACACTTTCCGGGGCCTCAGTACGATTTTTGAATTTTCCATAAGTGATCGCAGCTGCAGTAAGGGAAATTGCTCCGCAGATTGCGATTGTGTAGCGCGTTCCAATCTCTTGTGTCATCCAACCAATTAAGGGTGAAACAATCGGAGTTCCACCAAGAAAGACTGTTAGATAAATTCCCATCACGCGTCCACGAATAGCTGAATCTGTGCGAAGCTGAACCATCGTATTAGCGGCTATAAAAGTAATGAGGGCAATGAATCCAATTAGCGGAAGAAAAATTGCATAAGTTATGTAATTCGGCGCAAAAGCAGATGCGATTAGCACCAAACTAAAAAGCATTGCCCCCTTCATAACAAATTTAGGATCACGCTTCTTCTCTAAGCGGGCTGAAACTATCGCCCCACTAAGTGAACCAATTGCAAGAATGCTCCCGAGCGCACCGTATTCGGCTGCGCTCTTATCAAATACGGCAGTTGCCATCATCGTGTTAAAGATATTGAAGTTAAGAGCAAAGCTTGTAGAGAAAAAGACAGTAATCATCACAGCAATAATGTCGGGACGGGCTCGGACATAATTCAAACCCTGTCGAATCTTTGTTGAACCACCCTTCTTATCTTCCCTAAAGAGTTCACTTTCTCGAATGAACAAGAGGGAAACAATCACACCAAGGTAGGAGACTCCGTTTAATATAAAGGAGAATCCGGTTCCGTATGCAGCAATGAGCACTCCCGAAAGCCCCGGTCCAATTAAACGTCCAGTATTGAAATTGGTGGAATTCAAACCAACGGCGTTGGGTAGATCTTCCTTACCTACTACTTCGACATTAAAGCTCTGGCGCGTAGGGGCGTCAATCGCATTGCCCATACCTAGAACGAATGCAAAAAACATGACATGCCAGATTTGAATCAGATCTAGAAGTACAAGCGTTCCGACTGATAGCGCCGAAATCGCACCAGTTAAATTAGTAAGGATTAATACTTTTCGCTTATTGAATTTATCGGCAATTTTTCCTCCAGAAATAGAGAGGAAAAGTGTCGGCGCGAACTGAAGGGCTGTGACAATTCCTAAATATGAACCGCTATTGGTCAATTCAAGAATTAACCAAGCTTGTGCAACTCCTTGAGCCCATGTTCCTATATTTGAAACGAAGTTTGCGGCGAAAAGTATTCGAAAGTTGCGATGACGAAAAGAACGCAACGTACTCACTGAGCGAGTCTAGTATGATTCACTTTATGCGTGGCGCTATTCCGGTTATCGTCTTCGGAATAATTCTTTGGACAATTGCTCTTGTAGTTGCAATCATCGCAAATGCAATGGCAAAAGTAATTTTTGCCTGCATTTTAGGAATTGTGCTCGGACTTATTGGAATTCGTTACACAAAACGTCGCGCAAAACGCGAAGGAATTTAGCCCTCTATTTCTTGCGCGATTCCGCGGAGAACCTTCGCTACTCGAGCAGCTTCAGCCTCACTCGGATAACGACCGTGTCTCAATCCATTTCCAACGCGATCTAGCATCTTGATGGATTCTTCAATAATTACAGCGAGATCATCTGC
>RGYL01000092.1 GCA_010032085.1 Actinomycetota bacterium | reverse complement strand
GTCTACCCAGCATAGGTTGAATTTCCATTAAACATTCTTTAAGGATTTAGTGAAAGTGTGCGCCCATGAATTCTGTATCGACATTTACAAAAGTAATGGCTGGTTTTGTGATGGGAGCAGTTATTGCCGGCGGTGTAGCTGTTGCAGTAACTCCAGATACTCCGCCTACAAAAGTCTGTGTTGATAATCGCACCAAACAAATCTTTGCATCTACCGATGGAAGTTGCGTTAAAACGAGAACTTTGATGGAGATAGTTGGCTCATCACTCGATGTTGAGACCATCGCATCTGCGGTATCTCCCTCAGTCGTGTCGATTGCTGTCAATAGTTTTGGTGGCGGCGGAACTGGTTCTGGAGTGATTTATCGCTCTACTGGAAGCAACTCTTTTATTATCACTAACAATCACGTCATCTCCTCAGCCTCTCAAGGTGGAACGATCAGAGTTGAGTTAAATAATGGTGATTTTGAGACAGCACAAATTGTTGGCCGAGATGTTGCTTATGACATCGCGGTGCTTCGAATAAATCGCGGAAATTTAAAAGCAATTAAAGTAGGGAACTCAAATCGACTTGTGATTGGCGAACCAGTTGTCGCATTTGGATCGCCACTTGGTTTATCGGGAACGGTAACAAGTGGAATTGTTTCTGCCCTTAATCGCCCGGTAACAGCTGGCAGCACTGGGGCTGAGTCCTATATTGATGCCATCCAAACAGATGCTGCGATTAATCCAGGAAACTCTGGTGGCCCGCTAGTGGATGCAACCGGAGCACTTGTTGGTATCAATTCTGCGATTGCAACTTTAAATGGTGGAGCCACGGGTTCAATCGGACTAGGTTTTTCGATTCCTATAAATCAAGCCAAACGCGTTGTTGATGAAATTATTGAGACTGGAAAATCCTCACGGCCATTCCTCGGAGTTAATTTCGATCCTTCATTTACTGGTATTGGTGCGCGAATTCTTCGTGTAGTAGAGGGAGAAGCAGCCGCTAAAGCTGGTATTCCAAATGGCGCGGTAATTCGCGACATTGAAGGACGAAAGATAAATGATCTAATTACCGCGATTGTGCGAGTACGTGCTTACGCGCCTGGGGAGACAGTGAAAATCACGGTCGACTTACCTGGGGGCGGACAGCGCACCTTTAACGTCGTGCTCGGAAAAGCAGATTCCATATAGTCGGGAAAGTAATATTGTCGGGAAAGTCGAGAGGTTTACGCGACTTGTGGCTGATAAGTTTTCCCTCGCTTCCCCGAGCAAAAACTTAATTGGAAGAGGGGCGCCATTTGGGTAACGAACACAACGAAGATGATGCCAATGAAGAGATCATCACTGAAGAAATGTTGTGGGAACGAATACCTGATACTCAAGGCGTTGATCGCGCCAGCACATATTACGAATTAAGCGCGCGAATTTATGCACGCGGTCAATACGATGAAGCGTTAGCGCTCGCTGAAACTGCGCGCGATATTTACTCTGAACTGGGCGCCGCAGCTCCACGCGAAGGCTTAGCCCAGGCGTACTCCGCGATTGGATATAACTTAAATCAGTTAAAGCGGATGAGTGAAGCTGCATCGGCAATGAGCAAGGCAGTTGAGTTGCTTCGCGAAAACAAATCGCCAATGGCATTGGAGTTGGCATGCACATTAGGAGAGTGGTGGTACTCCTCAAAGGAATATCGTAAAACTATCGAGTGTATGGAGGAATGCGCCCGAGAACATCTAGTAGATGGAAATGAATTAGGTGCAGCCAATGATTTCTATTTGATGGGATGTGCTTACCGGGAGTTGAAGGAATATTCCTCAGCAATCGAAACTTTTCTAGAGGCACGGACTCTTTTCAAGAGTGCACATGAAGTAATACAAGTCGCAAGATGCGACCAGAAACTTGCACATTGTTATGTGGAAATTCTTGATGCCGAGTCTGCGCTTCGTTACGCTCAAAAATCAGCCGATGTATTTGCTACCGCTCATGATCAACGCCGTCTTATGTACGCCTCATTTGAGTTAGGTCGGGCCCAGGTCCTAAACGGAGATATCGATGAAGGGCTCTCTACTATCGAGCGGGTTCTTGATGCGGCTACCGAGTCAGATATGCGCGACTTCGAGTTCATAGTCACAATAGAGAAGAAAATCGCAGAAATCCTTCACTCCCTAGGCAGAAGCGAAGAGGCATCTGAGATTGAGCGACGCATCTCCTCCGTTACTGAGATTCTCGAGGATTAGTGCCGATTCCTGACCTCTCGCATCTGAAAAATCGCGAGAGTCTCATAATCACAATGGTCTGCTACGGCAATATCTGCCGGTCGCCTATGGCAGCGGCGGTCTTACATAACAAAGTTGCCAAAATTCAAAGCCCTGTGATCACAGTAGATTCAGCTGGAACTTCCAATTGGCATGTTGGCCAAGGCCCTAATCCGCCGTCATTGAGAACTTGGGAGAAAGCGGGTTATAAATACAAACATATCGCCTCCCATTTTGATTACGCACGATTAGTCACAGCAGATCTTGTCCTCGTTATGGACGAAGATAACTATCAAGAGGTTTCCAAATTTGTTACGAGTGATGAAGAGGAAGCAAAGATTTTTTATTTGCGAGAATTCGATGCATCCAATCCAGCATCGCTCTTTGTCCCAGATCCATATTCCTTGCCCGATTCCGCATTTGAAGAAGTCCTGGAAATGGTGGAGCGAGCTACGGATGGATTAATAGAGGCGCTACTTCGCTAAGTGTTGCATTCCCCAAGCAAACATCGCAATTGCACCGGCTGCAGAAGCATTCATGGAGCGCGTTGATCCATATTGCGCTATTGCAAGCACTCGCGAGCAAGCTTTAACTGCTTCATCGGACATTCCCGCACCCTCTTGGCCAAATAAGAGAACGCACTCTCTAGGTAATTTCGCATCTTCTAGAGCTGCTGAGTTGGCCACATTATCTATTCCAATAATTTCGATTTTGCGTTCATCAAACCAAGCTTTGAAATCTGCGATATCTGGATGATGTATGACGTGAAGATATTTATCTGTGACCATCGCCCCTCGTCGATTCCAATCTCGCTTTCCAACGATATGAACACTTGCGACATTAAAGGCATTAGCAGTACGCACGATTGATCCGATGTTCAAATCATGTTGCCAATTCTCAATTGCGATACGAAGCGGATTTCGCTTTGTATCAAGATCTGCAACGATTGCAGCAACGCTCCAATAACGGTATTTATCAAGGACATTGCGCCGATCACCTTGT
>RGYL01000091.1 GCA_010032085.1 Actinomycetota bacterium | reverse complement strand
CAGAAATTGTTGTAAGGCCTGTATAAGTATTATTTGCTGATAAAATTACAGTTCCAGCTCCTGATTTAGTAACTGCAACTGATCCTCCTATAGGTGATGATATAGTTACAGTAATTCCTGTTGTTGGATTAAATGTAAATCCACTAGTGCTTGTTAAAGTGCCTGATCCTGTAATCGAACCTTCTGTTACAGTTACAGCTCCAACTGTATCTGAGTAGGCTCCAAGAGCTAATACCGCAGTTGAGCCATTAACAGTAACCGCGCCTGTATAAATAGCATTACTAACTCCATAAGCTAAAGTTCCAGCAGAGACTGTGGTAAGACCTGTATAAGTATTAGCTACTGAGAAAGTTAATGTACCTGATCCATCTTTAGTTAAAGTTCCAGCACCTGAACCAATTGCTGTTGTACTCACTGTTGTATTACTTGCCCCACCGAAGGTAAGTCCTATAGTACTATTAGTAATACCCCCGCTTAATGTTAATGTGCCGCTATCACTATTAATTCTAACTGCGTTAGTAGATAAAGTGATTGCACCGGGATAACTATTAGTTCCTGAAATATTTCTTAAAGCTCCACCTGAACTAATTCCATCACCGTTTAATGTTAAAGCTTCAGCATTGATTGTAGTTGTAATTTCTAAAGCAGCACCATTTGCTACAGTTGTACCAGATGCAGTTGTTCCAAGAGCTGAAGCGTTTGAAGCTCGTAATACCCCCTCTGATATTGTTGTTGCACCAGTATAAAGGTTTGTGCCTGATAAAATTAATCTTCCACTTCCAGTTTTTGTCAACGCTCCAGTGGTAGAAGCTACAGCGCCGCTAATTGTTAAATCAGTTGCAGCAGTTGAAACTTCAAAAGTTCCTGTTGTACTATTGGATATTGTAAAAGCTCTATTTGTTGAAGCAGTTGAGCCTGTGTATTTTAAAGTACCACCACCCAATACTATATTTGTTGCAGAATTTGTTGCTTGTCCTAAGTTACCTGCAACTCCACCATCTCCAATTGTTGCAACACTTAATGTTCCTCCACTTATTGTTGTGACACCTGTGTAAGTGTTGCTACCAGATAAAGCTAAAGTACCTGTTCCTGATTTGGTTAAAGATAAGGTGCCTGATCCATTTTGAATAACTCCGCTAAATGTTGTTGAAGTGTTATCTCCTCCACTTGTTAATGTTACAGTGCCGCTAGTTTGTACAGTTCCAGCTCCTGCAAGAGATCCAATGGTATCTGATGCATTCACATTATAAGTTGTTCCGCTGCTAACTGTAACAGCTGTTGTATCTGCTAATGTTCCTGAAACTGTTAATGTTCCAGCGCTTATTGTGGTTGCGCCAGTGTAAGTATTAATACCAGATAAAGTTAATGTTCCTGAATTTGTTTTAGTTAAACCACCTGATGTTGCAGTTCCTGTAGCTCCTGGCAATGACAATGTAACTCCACTAGGAACGTCGATAGTTCCAATTGTTCCAGCAGATATTGTAAAAGCTCTATCAATTGAAGCAGTTGAGCCTGTGTATTTTAAAGTACCACCACCCAATACTATATTTGTTGCAGAATTTGTTGCTTGTCCTAAGTTACCTGCAACTCCACCGCTGCCGATTGTTGCAACGCTTAAAGTTCCAGCATTAATTGTTGTCACTCCTGTATAAGTATTGGTAGCAGTTAAAGTTAAAACAGATGAAGCATCTGTATCTTTAGTTAAATTTCCAGCTCCGCTAATAACTCCTGTTTGTAAAGTCTGGTTTGCACTTGATGAATATTTAAATGTTGTGCCTGTTCCAATAGCAATTGCACCTGAATAAATGCCACTGGATGTACCTGATAAAGTTCCAGAACCAGTTATAGCAAGTATACCACCACTTGTATTAAGTGTTGTTGTTCCAGAGTAAGCATTATATCCGCTTAAATTTGCTGTTCCCGCTCCTGAATGAGTTAAATTAACTGCACCAGCTAAATTTGCTGATACTGATACGGTTACACCTGTTCCTGGATTTATTGTATAACTTGTTCCAGTTAAAATTCCTTGTGTACTAGATCCTGTTCCAGTAATTTGACCCTCTGTTAGAGTAACTCCGCCAACTGTATCTGTGTATACTCCAAGAGCTAATACCGCAGTTGAGCCATTAACAGTAACCGCGCCTGTATAAATAGCATTACTAACTCCATAAGCTAAAGTTCCAGCAGAGACTGTAGTAAGACCTGTATAAGTATTCGCTCCTGATAATGTTAATGTTCCTGATCCAGACTTGGTTAAAGCTACAGTAGAAATTCCGTTTTGAATTACTCCAGAAAATGTAGTGTCAGAATTATTACTGCCCACTGTTAAAGTTGGTGTTCCAGTGGCAGAACTTGTAATTGTTCCAGATCCAGTAATTGAGCCAACAGTTTCAGAATAACTGTTTAAATCAAGTGTACCTGTAATTGAAACTGCTGAGCTGTCTGGTATTGCAGCTGCGGCCCCCAGTTTTAGAGTGCCTAATGAAATAGTTGTTGACCCATAAGCATTACTTGTATTGCTAATTTGTAATGAAGAAGTGCTACTATTTTGGATTAAATTAGTTACGTTTGAACCAATCACTGCTGTAATTGAAGTTGTTCCTGAACCTGCTCCAGTGTTGGTAACAGTACCTGCATTATTTATACTGTTCGTTGTAAAAGTAATTGTGCCAGTAGTTGCATTACTATTTATTGTAAGATTATTTGTTCCTGTTATACCGCCTGAAAAAGTAGTTGAAATTGCAGTTCCAGTGTTACCTAAACTTAGAGTGCCTGAAGTCGTTGAGGCTAATACAATTGCATTACTATACGTTAGTCCGGTAACGCTTATAAGTAAAGTTGCATTATTTGAACCACCACTACTATCTCCTAATGTTATCGATCCGGTTCCCAAAGCATTTGCAGATGATGAACCAGCAGTAATTGTGCCAGCATTAATTACAGATCCCCCTGTGTAAGTGTTGCTTCCTGATAATGTTAATGTACCCGCTCCAGCTTTAGTAACTGCTAATGCTGATGCACCATCACTGATAATTCCTGTAATTGAACTTGTGCCAGCATTTGTAACACTTAATGTGCCTGTAGATTTAATTGCAGCTGCAGTTAATATATCTGTAGTAATTGTGATATTACCTAAAGCATTGGATCCTCCTACAGCTCCATTGAATGTTGTATCTCCTGTACCATTAGAGATTGTCAATGTTCTTCCTGTTGTATCTCCATTTAAAGTGCTTGAGAAAGTAATGTCACTATTTGTTGTTGTAAGAGTTGTGTTAGCTCCTAAAGTAACTGCCCCAGTATAAGACTGAATTCCAGTTGTAGTA
>RGYL01000010.1 GCA_010032085.1 Actinomycetota bacterium | reverse complement strand
CAGGTGTTGGAGCGGCTGCTTCGCTTGTCTCTTCTTTCTTCGTTGCCTTTGCATCCGAAAGTGGTTGTCCGACCTTGCAGTTATCGCGATAAATAGCGATCGCCTTTAGGCCAAGCTTCCATCCTTCGTAATAAACCTCTTCTACCTCTTCAATCGTTGCATTCTCAGGAAGGTTTACTGTCTTTGAGATTGCGCCAGATAGGAATGGTTGGCAGGCAGCCATCATTCGAACATGGCCCATTGGAGCAATTGAGCGAGCGCCGAGCGCGCAATCAAATACGTCATAGTGTTCTGGCTTTAGACCAGGGGCATCAACAACATGGCCATTTGCGGTGATGTATTCAACGATTGCCTCGATCGTCTCTTCGGTGTAGCCCAATTTACGGAGAGCTTGTGGAACGGTCTGGTTAACGATCTGCATCGAACCGCCACCAACCAACTTCTTAAATTTCACTAGCGAGAAGTCCGGCTCGATACCGGTCGTATCGCAATCCATCATCAATCCAATAGTTCCAGTCGGAGCGAGAACGGAGGCCTGGGCATTACGCCAGCCATTCTTATCGCCGATAGCAAGGCAGGAATCCCATTGCTTATTTGCCTCACTCCAGACATCGCGGTCAAGAGTTGAGACTGCCTTTGCGGAGAGTGATGCGGCTTGGTGCTTCTTCATGACGCGAGTGTGCGCGGAGGCATTTCTTGCGTAGCCATCGTATGCGCCAACAATTCCAGCGATTTCAGCGGAGCGACGATATGACGTTCCCGTCATCAGCGAAGTGATTGCGCCAGCAAGAGCCCGGCCACCTTCTGAGTCATATGCAAGTCCAGAGGCCATCAAAAGTGCGCCGAGGTTTGCGTATCCAATTCCGAGTTGGCGATATGCGCGGGTAGTTACACCAATTGCCTCGGTTGGGAAATCAGCGAAGCAGATTGAGATATCCATTGCGGTGATAATCAACTCAACTGATTTAACAAAGTTCTTTGCATCAAATGAGCCATCGCTCTTTAAGAACTTCATCAAATTCAATGAAGCAAGGTTGCAGGAAGAGTTATCAAGTGACATGTACTCAGAACATGGGTTGGATGCGTTGATTCGTCCAGTCTCTGGGTTGGTGTGCCAATCATTGATTGTGGTGTCATATTGAATTCCAGGATCAGCGCAGGCCCAAGCAGCTTCGGCCATCTTGCGGAAGAGTGATTTTGCATCAATCTCTTCAATTACTTCACCAGTTGAGCGAGCACGTAGACCGAACTTAGAACCGTTCTCATAAGCACGCATAAATTCATCATTTACACGTACTGAGTTATTTGCGTTCTGGTATTGGACGGAGATGACATCTTTTCCACCGAGGTCCATATCAAAACCGGCATCGCGAAGGACGCGGATCTTCTCTTCTTCGCGGACCTTTGTTTCGATGAATTCTTCTACATCTGGGTGATCAACATCTAGAACCACCATCTTCGCTGCCCGGCGGGTAGCGCCACCAGATTTGATGGTGCCGGCTGAGGCATCTGCGCCGCGCATAAATGAGACTGGTCCAGAGGCAGTACCACCGGAGCGGAGCAACTCTTTTGAGGAGCGGATTCTGGAGAGGTTTAGACCAGCGCCCGAGCCGCCTTTGAAAATCATGCCCTCTTCGCGATACCAGTTAAGGATTGAATCCATAGTGTCATCGACCGAGAGAATGAAGCAGGCCGAGACTTGCTGTGGAGCGGTTGTTCCAACGTTAAACCAGACAGGTGAGTTGAAAGAGAAAACTTGGTGAAGGAGCATGTAAGTCAATTCATGTTCAAAAACTTCAGCATCTTCTGGGGTTGCGAAATAGCCATGTTCTTTACCAGCTCTTGTGTAGGTAAGAACTACGCGATCAATTACTTGCTTTAGTGACCATTCGCGATTCTCATGTCCGACAGCGCCACGGAAGTATTTTGTAGTGACGATGGTGGAAGCGTTAACGGACCAGAAATCAGGGAATTCAACGCCCTTCTGTTCAAAGACTGTTTCGCCAGTCTTCCAATTTGTTTGCACAACATCGCGCCGCTCCCATGTGACTTGATCGTATGGGTGGGCACCTTGGGTGCTGAAAACTCGCTCTATTTTTAGGCCTTTTCCAAGCTTGTTCTTGGCACCTGGGCGATTGATAACCGTGTCCGACATTCTCTTTTTCTCCGTCTCTTAATTAATTCTGAATCTTTAGTTTTGTTTTTACTGCTTTTCTTACTTTTTAATGCGATAGATATTCAGTTTTCTCAACTACTTATCGGACACATCATTTAAGTTGCGGGGAAGAAACTTGTTTCGACTCCGAGATTTTCTCGGAAGGGATGGCGCGGAGAAGTGCGATCTCACCTTCGAAATCTTCAAGGGAGGAAAAGTTACGGTATACCGAGGCATATCGCAGGTAAGCCACCTCATCGAGTTCGCGTAGCGGTGAGAGAATCGCCATACCCACTTCTTGGGCCTCTATCTCAGCCTGGCCGGTCGCACGGAGCGACTCCTCAACCCGCTGGGCTAGGAGTGCCAGATCATCGTCGGAGACAGGTCGGTTCTGGCAGGCCTTGCGGACGCCATTAATGACCTTCTCGCGGCTGAAGGGTTCAGTCGCGCCACTTCGCTTGATGATTGAGAGAACTGCAGTTTCCTGGGTGGAGAAGCGAGAGCCGCAGGTTGTGCATTCACGACGACGGCGGATAGCTGTGCCCTCATCGGCAGGACGGGAGTCGATTACTCGAGACTCCTCGTTGCGACAGAAGGGACAGTTCACGGCGTGTCATTCCTCTCAATGCTGGGAAAAATCAGACTTTGGGTGTATTGGCGATTCGGCTTTGAACCACTACTTATGGAAGTCTAGCGCCTTTTCACCCCAATATCTAGGGGTAAGAGTAAAGCAAGGGTTGAGAGTTGGCAATCACCTTAGAGAAGGCTAAGGGCGTGTCGGGATATAGATCTTCTGCCCTGCGACCAACTCTGGGGACTTTAGGCGATTAACCGAAATAAGTTCATCAACCATCTCCCGCTTATCTCCTGAGCCACTCAAGTTCGCGGCTATTGACCACAAGGACTCCCCGGGCTTAACCGTGATTTTCACATATGGGGTTGAGGAGATTGAATCTTCAGATCCAGCAGTGGCCCCAGAAAATAGCGAAAAACCAGCAAGAAGCAAGATGGAGAGAGATGTGACTACCGCGAGCCTCGCGACTAATCGACCTCGGGGGGTGAGGCGAACTTGCGAATTGCTCCTTAAGGGGGACGGATTAAAAGCGATCGTCGACATCATTCTCTCCAGCTACTTCTAGCGTTTTCCAGAAAGATCGTTGAGAGCGGGGATACTCTTCGAACGTCTGTTCTAAAGCAAAAGGTACACCCCGCCACTGACATCGGCAAGTTTTTTTAGAACATTTGTTTGAAATTCTCGTAAATTTGTTCTAACCTAGGGCCATGACTCCAAAGGTTTCCGAACTACCCGATGGCCCCGTTGATGAGAATGGCCTCACCTCAAGGCAACTCAAGATCCTTGAAGCTATTAAGAGCGCCATGGAAGAGAAGGGCTACCCGCCTTCGATGCGAGAGATTGGCGATGCCGCCGGCCTAGCCTCCCCCTCAAGCGTTAAGTACCAATTAGAGGCCCTCGAGGCAAAGGGTTGGATCCGTCGTGATCCATCTCGTGGTCGCGCCCTTGAAGTATTAACACCGGGTGATGAGAGATTTGAAGATATTAAACCGGAGCGCACCCATAACATCCCACTCGTCGGTCGAATCGCAGCTGGTGGTCCGATTCTTGCCGAGCAGAATGTAGAAGAACTCTTCCCGCTTCCTGCTGCAATTGTGGGCGAGGGTGAATTATTCATGTTGAAAGTTGTCGGTGATTCAATGGTCGATGCCGCAATTTGCGATGGCGATTACGTTGTTATCCGCGCACAAAAAGATTGCAACAAAGGTGAAATTGTTGCTGCGATGATTGATGGCGAAGCAACCGTTAAGACCTTCTCGAAGAAAGATGGCCATATCTGGCTGCTTCCCGCCAACGATAACTACGCCCCAATAAATGGCGATAACTGCGAGATTCTCGGAAAGGTTACCGCGGTACTTCGTTCCGTTCGTTAAACCCTTACAAACTTCTCTAGTAAATGCGCGAGCGCTCCATCAACTCTTGCATGTAGCGATGTCCCATTCTCTAAATGCTCCTCACTAATAATCTCGCCCTCTTCATGTATTCGACTTACAAGATCGCCTCGGTTATAAGGAATGAGAGTGCGCACCTCAACTTTTGGCCTTGGAAGAGAGCCTTCAATCGCAGCAATTAACGCCTCAATCCCAGCTCCGGTATGCACCGAGATTGGATAAGCATCAGGTTCCTCGCGCATCACAAGACGGATAACTTCCGGGTCTGCAATATCTGCCTTATTTAGCGCGATAATTTCGGGGATTTTCTCGCCCCCGATATCTCTTACTACTTCGCGCACCGCTTTGATTTGGCCGAGCGGATCTTGGTGTGAGCCATCAACGACATGGACTATCAAATCAGCGCCTGATACCTCCTCTAGCGTTGATTTAAAGGCGTCAATTAATTCATGCGGAAGGTGCTTAACAAATCCCACCGTGTCGCTAAGTGTGTAAACCCGGCCATCTTTAGTCTCGGATTTTCTTACTGTGGGATCAAGGGTGGCAAAGAGGGCGTTCTGTACCAATACCCCGGCATTTGTTAGGCGATTTAGTAGTGAGGATTTTCCAGCATTTGTATATCCAGCTATGGCAACTGAGGGGATTGAATTTCGTTTTCGCTCTTGCCTTTTGGTATCGCGAGCAACTTTCATCTCTGCGATCTCCCGGCGCAACTTCGCCATCTTGTCGCGGATGCGGCGGCGATCTACTTCAATTTTCGTTTCACCAGGTCCACGGCCGCCTATTCCACCGGCTTGGCGCGAGAGCGAATCACCCCAACCGCGAAGCCTTGGCAACATATAACTAACTTGAGCCAGCTCCACTTGCGCTTTACCTTCTTTGCTTTTCGCATGTTGAGCAAAAATGTCGAGAATCAAAGCGGTGCGATCCACAACTTTTACTTTCACTTTATCTTCTAAATTTCGAAGTTGCCCCGGACTTAACTCACCATCGCAAATCACGGTATCGGCGCCGGTTGATTTAACAACGCCCTTTAACTCACTTACCTTTCCCGAACCGATAAAGGTCGCTGGGTCTGGCTTATCCCGCCTTTGGATTAACGCATCTAGAACTTCGGAACCAGCAGTTTCAGCAAGTGCCGCTAATTCAGCCATTGAATTCTCGGCATCCTTTATCGAACCTTCAGTCCAAACTCCAACTAAAACAACCCGCTCTAATCTAAGTTTGCGATATTCCGCCTCAGAGATATCAGTTAGCTCTGTAGACAGACCCGCTACACGTCGAAGCGCTTGGCGATCGCTCAAATCTCGCTGGGTTGAGTCAAACGAATCGGGGATGAAGATCTCCGAATCAAACTCGGCGGCGAGATCGGCGCTCTCTTGAAGGAGTTGCTCAAACTCCTCATCACGGGGCTTACTCAAGAAAAGCCCCTATTTCAACCTCTTTTACGAGCACCGCCGGGCCGGTGAGAATCGCATTTGAGTGGGCATCAATTTCGACTTCCAGCCTTCCCCCGGGTGGATGGATTACCCACTTTGCTGGAAGTCGCTTATTTCTTTTAAGAGTTGCGGCAAGAGCGACCGCACAAGTTCCAGTCCCACAGGATCTCGTTTCGCCTACTCCCCGTTCATGAACTCGCATCGCCAACTCGCCACTTTCAAGGAATTGAACAAACTCAACATTTACACCATCGGGATAGGAATCATCCGGTGAAACTGACGGGGCGATTGCTAGATCACCCACTTGATTTATATCTTCGACAAAGACAACAGCATGTGGATTACCCACGTTTATGTTGTACCCGCTCCAAGAATTTCCATTTGCGCTCGCCGAAATCTCGCCTTCGACTTGGGCTACTTGTCCCATATTTACAGTTATATCTCCAGAATCTGGGGCGCTTATGAACTTCGCCCCATCGCGCGTGAGAATTGGAAAGATTCCAGCAGCTTGATGGCCTCTCTCGACGAGATAGCGCGCCATCACCCGGATCCCATTTCCACACATCTCGGCAATTGATCCATCGGCATTTCGATAATCCATAAACCACTTACCGTTTTGCTGTTGAATTCTTATAACCCCATCGGCGCCAACTCCATTTTGCCGGTTACAGATACTTCTTATTGCGCGTTCACTTAATTCAATTTCGCCATTTGGGTCGTAAATAATTACAAAATCATTCTCGGTGCCGTGGCCATAAGTGGCTGTTATTGAACTCATCGTGATTACCCAATCGTAGATGAAAGCACGGCGCTGAGACGTTCGCGAGTTTCACCCTTTAACCAATTGATTCGCTCATCACGCGAGAACCAGGTCTCTTGCCGGCGGGCATAGGCACGAGTGGCGCGCTTCGTTTCTTCTTTAGCCTCTTCCTCGCTCACTAAACCCTCTAAATAAGTGATTATTTGGTTATAGCCAAGGGCGGCGCGAGCGGTTCGCCCCTTTGTGATTCCTTTTTCCATCAAACCGCGCACCTCATCAACAAATCCCCTAGCCCACATCGCATCTACCCGAGCATCGATCCGCTCTTTCAAATCTTCTCGATTCATCACCAAACCAAATTGCTTGGCATCTGGGTAATAGCAAGCTCCGGCCTTGGGTAAGTTCGCAGTAAATGGCGCTCCGGTAATCTCAATTACTTCAAGTGCTCGCACAACTCGACGAACATTCTCTTTTGGTATCGCTGCCGCCGCTGCTGGATCGAGCTTTGTGAGCCTGGCATGCATCTCATCAATTCCTACTTGCTGCGCTTCAAGTGTTAGGCGAGCTCGAACGACTGGGTCGGTATCTGGAAAATTCAACTCATCGAGGATTGCCTTTATGTAAAGACCAGTACCACCAACGACTACAACGTTCTTTCCCAACGCCAATAATTCATCGATTTTTCCGCGCGCCCAACCTTGGTACTCCGCGACCGATGCATCTTGAGTTACCTCAAGGACATCGATTAAATGATGCGGTATTCCGGAGCGTTCTTCAGCGGTCAATTTCGCGGTTCCTATATCCATGCCACGATAAAGTTGCATGGAATCGGCGTTGATTATTTCAGCGCCCAAGTGCTTTGCTAGCTCGATTGAGAGTTCGCTCTTTCCCGTCGCTGTTGCCCCAACTATGAAGGTCAAACTCATTTAACGAGTGAACTCTTTAGCTGCGGGACGCCAAGAAATATGCCGTTTGTCTCAGCTTCTAGTTTTCGAATCTCAAAGGCATCCCCGCCTCGGGAGCTGCGAATAGAAATCCTCTCTCCCATGATGAAGTGAGGCTTTGCGCTAATTATTTTTACAGTAGCAAGGTCGCCCGGACGCGCCCCTTCGGAGCCTTGTAAATCAAAGTGGACTAAGCGAAAGTCTCTACTTTTTCCTTGGGCTCTACCTGACTCAATATCTGTGATCAAGACTTCTAACTCTTTGCCAATGACATCTTCATTCACCGAGAGCGAGACCTCATTTAATCGCTGGTGCAATCGGTCGTAGCGCTCTGCGACTACCTCTTCGCTAATTTGATCGGGCATTTCGGCGGCGGGGGTTCCGGGGCGCTTTGAGTATTTAAAGGAGTAAGCGGCAAGAAAGCGCAGTTCGCTACAAATATCAAGGCTCGCTTGAAAATCAGCCTCGCTCTCCCCGGGAAAGCCGACAATCACATCTGTGGTGATAGTTGAGTGCGGCATCGCTTGGCGAACTTTTTCGATGATGGCGCGGTATCGATCGACCCGATAAGAGCGGCGCATCGCTTGCAAAATTCGATCCGAGCCAGATTGAAGCGGCATATGAAGGTGGGGCATCACATTGTGAGTCTCGGCCATCGCTTCGATTACATCATCAGTGAAATCACGTGGGTGAGGTGACATGAAGCGAACCCGCTCCAAGCCATCCACTTTCCCGCACTCCCGGAGCAACTTTGCA
The DNA here is from genome assembly GCA_010032085.1 of Actinomycetota bacterium. Lineage (GTDB taxonomy): Bacteria > Actinomycetota > Actinomycetes > Nanopelagicales > Nanopelagicaceae > MAG-120802. The sequence goes on along the minus strand of RGYL01000010.1, from coordinate 7,329 downwards.
AAAGCAGCGCGATCGCCAAAGTCGACTCCGTAAGCATTTACGTTTTGGCCAAGAAGCGTTATCTCGGTAACGCCCTCATCAACGAGAGCGCGCACCTCTTTCATGATCTCATCGCTAGGGCGGTCTTTCTCGCGACCGCGAAGTTGCGGAACTATGCAGAAAGTACAGGTGTTATTGCAGCCGACAGATATTGAGACCCAAGCTGAAAATGCTGAGTGTCTACGAGCCGGGAGGGTGGATGGGAAGTGCTCGAGCGCCTCTTTAATCTCAACTTGAGAACGTTGCTCGATGCGAGCTCGCTCTAGAAGGGCGGGAAGTGAGCCAACGTTATGAGTACCAAAGACCACATCTACATAAGGTGCCTTCTTGATGATGCCGCCTTTATCTTTTTGGGCAAGGCAACCGCCAATTGCAATTTGAAGATCTGGATTGGCCTTTTTGGTTGGGGCCAAAAAACTTAAGTGACCATAAAGCTTGTTATCTGCATTCTCACGAACAGCGCAAGTGTTAAAGACAATGAGATCCGGGTCTTGCCCGGGACGGGCTGGAAGATAACCGGCTGCATCAAGTGAACCGGCAATTCGCTCGGAGTCATGGACATTCATCTGGCAACCCAGAGTCTGGATGACATAGGTACGGCTCACCTGCGAATCGTACCTATCGCGCTATCTCGCCGAAATTCCTAACTCCTGTATGACTCTAGTAACGATACTTCCAGAGAAACCCCTTCGCGAGAGCGCTCCATGGAGTCTGCGGTATGCGATCGGTGGTTCTAATTTCGCATAGGAGCGAGCCTTGCGAGTTGCAAAATTAAGTGCATTCTCATACTCGGCATCATCTGAGATATCACTTGTTATCCATTCGATAATCTCATCGCTAATTCCTTTTGAACGGAGCTCGCCAATGATTATCCGCCGTGAGACTTTCTTGGTGCGCTGGCGGGATTCGCTCCAATAACGAGCAAACTCATAATCGTTTACAAAGCCCTGTTCTTGGAGGCGAAAGAGAATTGCATTCGCCACTTCTTCGGCAATTCCTCTTTTTTTGAGAAGAGAGAAGAGCTCTCCCCTACTTTTCGCACGACGACCTAGCGCGGTAAGCGCAATCGTCGTTCCTACTTGGTAGGGGTCGCTCGCTACTTCTTCTTCGAGGAGATCGCCTTCGATATTAGAACTCGACATCGGCAGCAGCTTCATCGATTGCTGCAACTAAAGCAGGATCGATATCAGCGGTTGCGTAATGTGTGCGGATCTTCGACTCGATCTCATTAGCAAGATCAGGGTTATCGATTAGGAATTGGCGTGAGTTCTCTTTACCTTGGCCAAGTTGGTCACCCTCATAGGTAAACCAAGCCCCGGATTTCTTTACGATTCCAAGGTCAACGCCAAGATCTAGAAGGCTTCCCTCGCGAGAGATTCCAACTCCGTAGAGGATGTCGAACTCTGCTTGCTTAAATGGGGGCGCCATCTTGTTCTTCACAACTTTGACGCGGGTTCTATTTCCAACCGCTTCTTGGCCATCCTTCAAAGTCTCAATTCGACGGATATCCATACGGACAGAGGCGTAGAACTTCAAGGCTTTTCCACCAGTAGTCGTTTCAGGAGAGCCGAAAAATACGCCGATCTTGTCGCGTAGCTGGTTGATGAAAATTGCAGTGGTCTTAGATTGGCTAAGTGCGCCAGTGATTTTGCGGAGCGCCTGGGACATAAGTCTTGCTTGAAGACCCATATGTGAATCGCCCATCTCGCCCTCAATTTCAGCTCTTGGAACAAGTGCTGCGACTGAGTCGACGACGATTAAATCTAGAGCGCCGGAGCGAACCAACATGTCAGCAATTTCAAGTGCCTGTTCACCAGTATCTGGTTGTGAGACGAGGAGGGCATCAATATCAACGCCCAACTTCTTTGCATATTCAGCATCGAAGGCATGTTCAGCATCAATAAATGCAGCGATACCACCAGCGCGCTGTGCGTTTGCAATTGCGTGGAGAGTAAGGGTTGTTTTACCTGAGGATTCAGGTCCAAAGATTTCAATAATTCTTCCGCGTGGAAGTCCGCCGATTCCTAGGGCGACATCAAGGGCGATTGAGCCAGTTGGGATGACTTCGATTGGCTGTGAGGTTCTCTCACTCATCTTCATTACAGAGCCCTTACCAAACTGACGCTCGATCTGGGCAAGCGCGGTATCTAGGGCCTTCTGCTTTTCAGGGGCTGGTTGGTTCTTATTTTCTTCAGATGGATCTTTAGCGGGTTTAGCCACTTGTCTTGCCTTTCTCTTTATCGTTAGTTGGTCCAGAAGGTACGGAAGACCACCGACGGCCCGAGCTCTCTCGGGCGGAAGTGTGGAACCGCTCTGGTTGGGCATAACAGCTACGCGCCGTTATTGACCGAAAGTCTACCGAACATTTGTTCTAATGACTTAAAGACACGCTGCGCCATACCGTGCCCCATGGCCACCACCCCATTCACCGCTCCACGGCCAGCCTCTTACGCCCCAATCCCGAGGCCCCTCAAGCGCAAAACAGCTCCATCTGAGATTCCCCCCGGCCCACGCTCACCACTTCTAACTCTTAAGTTTCAACGAGATACCCCCGGATTTTTGCGGACCGCTCGGGATGAATTTGGTGACCTCGCTTCATTCTTTTTAGGCGGCCAACTCTTCTACGGAGCTTTTGCCCCTGAAATGGTTCATGAAGTAACAGTTAGTAAGCAACATAGTTTTATCAAAGGCGTCGGCTTTGATCGGATGCGTAAAGTTCTTGGGACTGGATTGCTTACTAATGAAGAACCGATTCACCTACGGCATCGCCGTTTAATGCAATCGCCATTTCACATTAGCAAGATTTCATCTTACGCCGAAACAATGCTCGCCCTTACTGAAAAACATATTTCAAACTGGCGAGCTGGATCCGACGTAGAGCTTGGACCAGAGATGATGTCGCTGACTTTCGACATCGTCGCTGAAATTCTCTTTGGCACTGATATCTCAAAAGATACCGAGCGGGTGCAACGCTCCATGCATATCGCCATCGACCGAATCGAGCGGACTATGTTGCCTGGGCTTGACCGGATGGATAGCTGGCCAATCCCCTACTTCAAGAAATTTCATACTGCTGCCGATGATCTAAATGATGTCGCCTCGAAAATCATCCGTACTCGAATCGAAAGAGGTATTAAGCGCGATGATTTGTTGGGGATTCTTCTTGAGGCAACAACTCCGGAGGGAGAGCGCCTTAGCGCTGAGGAAATTTCCGATGAAACTTTAACGCTTATATTGAGTGGCCATGAAACAACTGCAAATGTTCTTACTTGGGCATTTGCATATTTAAGCGAGTATCCAAAGTACTGGGAGCAACTTGCAATTGAAGCAGAGGAAGTATTGGCGCATCGTGGAGAAGATGATTTTGCTTCACATCTCTTTCGAGCCCCGATAGCTTCGACAATCTTTAGCGAAGTACTTCGCTTATGCCCACCTGTCTGGGTAGCTCCAAGACGCGCCCTTGAAGATGTTGAGTTAGGCGGTCGATTTGTTCCCAAAGGAGCCCATGTCTTAGTGAGCCAATTCGTAACCCAACGCGATCCCCGTTATTTTGATAATCCCGATAAATTCATCCCAGAGCGTTGGCAGGGCGACTTCGAAAAGTCTCTTCCAAAAGGGGCTTATTTCCCCTTCGGCGCCGGAACTCGTAAATGCCTCGGCGATCAATTCGCTCTACTTGAAGGCCGCATAATCATTTTAGAAATTGCCCGGCGTTTTCGCCTCGCTCTAAAGGACGGATTTCCGAAAGCTCAACCTCGCGCCACATATCGACCTAAGGGCAGCGTCGCCATGAAAGTTAGCGCAGCTCGAAGAGACCTATGAAATTTCGATTATTTGTCATTCCTCTCTTGTCACTTTCTCTGTTGGTTACATCATCTCCCGCTTATTCTGCGCGACCACCAAAAGATGGCGCAGCTTGTACAAAATTAGGAGCCGTAAGAGATTATCAAGGCAAGAGTTTCAAGTGCTCTAAAAACGGTAATAAGTTGGTCTGGAAATCTATTTGGGTCGCATCTAAAAGAGTTGAAAGTAGTAAGGAAGTATTACAAATCGAGAAACAGATAGATTTGATAACAAAAGCTTTGAAAGTTCATCCTGTTCCCAAATACGATCTGAGTATTGAGCCAATCATCAAGGATGGAGTTTGGTTACAAGCATCTAAGTCAGGTATTGATGCTTCTCTCAAATTCTTGAGAGAAATAGGATTTGAATTCAAAGAAGTTCCGGGACTACTAATATTTAGAAACTTTGAATGGGCCAAGTCAAGTATGAGTGGAAGTTGTCTGAGGTGGGGAGAATCTTCTCCTGGTGGAGCCTGCCAAAGTGAAACCGCGTTTGTAAATTTGGGCTGGTTTGAGAAGAGAAACTTCAAACGCGATAATTTTGCAGGAATCTTTGATCGGCTTGAAATTACAACGGCAATTCCAGTGGCGCTATTTCATATTGCTCAATCGGAAACTTATATGTCCAGCAATAACACTAGCAACCCTGGGACTTTGAACGACATACCCGCCTGGCTTAGTATGGGAAAAATGCAATTCGTCAAAGCTACTTACATGTCGATATTGACCGGCGAAAAGTATTCAAAAATTAGGCGAGAGTTATTGGAATTTTGGGGCAATAGATGCACACGTGAATCTCTCCGAAAATTGAGCGATATCGGGCCCTATGAAAGTAGCTGCGAGTGGATCAACGGAATGCTAGCGATGGAGTTGCTGCTTTCGCAGAGTCAAGACTTTCGTTCACTCTTTTGGTGGGAAAGGAAGGCGAAGGGAACAGTTAAAGTTAGCGCAGCTCGCTCTTAATCTCGGGGTTGTGGCGAACAACTGCCCGCCAAATATCGCTAGGTTCCATCCCCATAGCTAGAGCTTCTTCAATAGTTTGTCCCCCCAGCTCGGCTAGGACTATGTCTTTTGAGTAAGACGGTGCCCATTCACTTCCAAAATGCTCCGTTAATCTTCTTCGTAACTCAGTAATTCGCATCTAAACCAGACGAAATAACTAAAGAATTGAAGCGATGCGATTTGCTTGCTCGCGCGAATGTTCCTCTGAAAGGGGCGCAGTAACTTGTCCCATCAACCAACGAAGAACTAGACCAACACCAACGACATCAGTTGCAAATACTTTTGATAATTGAGCATAAATCTCTACCCATACTTTGTGATCACGCGCAGTTAGCGCAGCTGCCATCAAATCTCCGTCACGAGCAATAGCGGTGCGAATTCCTTCGTGACCTGAAATTTCGCGCGAGATCATGTAAAGCGCTTCAGCGCGAGATTGGGCAACGAGGGCTAGAGTTGCAATTCGCTCAACTTCGGTTTCAACAAGGGCAACAAATACTTCATGCTTATCTCGAAAATGGTTATAGAGAGAAGCTCGAGAAACTTGGGCGCGATCAGCGATATCAATCATGTTGGTGGCGCTAATTCCGCTCTCACTAAGCAGCGAGCGAGCAGCGCTCATAATTGCACCGCGGGTGCGGCGATGAACTGTTGATTGATGTTGATTATTTGGGTCGCTACTTCAACGAGTACTGCTGAGAGATTTAGATTCAATGCTATGCAGATTGAGTTAAGAAGTTCTGATGAGGCCTCTTTCTGACCTCGCTCCACCTCGGATAGATAACCCAGAGAAACACGCGCTTCTTTGGCAACATCGCGCAGGGTGCGACCTTGGGAGGTGCGGGCGCTACGAAGCGCGCCACCGATATGGGTGCGCATCAACTCCATCGTCGCCTCCTTAACTATTTGCTAGCCCCTAAGGATACGCGCGAGGGCTGTTAGCGCGCCTTCTACCGCGCCGGAACGAACCTCATCTCGCTCACCTTTAAGGGATAACTTGAGATTTTCTCGCTTGATTCCGCCAACAATTGAGATCCAAACCTCACCGGCCGATACGCCATGGGATTGACCGGGACCTGCGACCCCGGTTGTTGCAATCGCCCAATCACTGCCGAATCTGCGCTTTGCGCCTTCTGCCATGGCGAGCGCACTCTCTTGCGAGTATGCACCATGTTTGTCAATCAAGTCTTTCGGCACATCAAGATCATGAAGTTTGCTCTCAATTGAATATGCGACTACCCCGCCAAGAAAAACTTGCGATGCGCCAGCAAAATCGGTTATCGCTTTAGCAAGCGCTCCCCCGGTAAGTGATTCGGCGGTCGCGAGCGTCTCGCCCCGTTTCTTAAGGAGTGAAAGTACCTCTTCGCCTACTTTCATTTCTTGACTAGCGCATTTCTAAAATACTCGATACCCGTCCAAACTGTGAGGGCGATGGCAATTCCCAGCAAAATGTCCCGGGGCAGATAAAGGTAAGTCGGTAACGGGAGTATGTAAAAGCCGACCGAGAAATTTTGAAGAAGTGATTTAAGTTTGCCACCACGATTTGCCGAAATTACCTCGCGCTTTATTACCGCAAAGCGCAAAATGGTCACACCAATCTCACGGATCAGAATGACCGCTGTTACCCACCAAGGCATCTTTCCTAAAATCGATAGACCAATAAGTGCGGTGGCAATGAATGCCTTATCAGCGATTGGGTCCAAAATAATTCCGAAATTGGAAATTTGATTACGCTTGCGCGCAATTCGTCCATCTAAAACATCAGTCATTCCTACGATGAAAAATGAACTCCAAGCGATTATCTGCCAAGTCGGATCTTGGCCATCTTTTTGAAAAAGTGCCCAGGCGCAAAACGGCAAGGCAAGAATCCGAAAAACAGTTAGCGCATTCGGTAAATTCATAGCGGTTGCGCCACTAAATCAGCTCCGGCCACATCGCTAACTATCGCATCTACATACTCCCCGACTTTGAAGCGAGTCCGCGGTGAATTAAGGAAAGTGGTGGAATCGACCTCCGGGCCTTGATGGTCTGCCCGACCTTCCCCAGTTTCGCCATCTTCAACTAGGACCCTTACCCGCTCACCTATTCGCTCACTCGCCCTCTCATAGGTCAACTCTTCTGCGATCCGACGGAGCGATTCGGTTCGCTCATTTATCAATTCGCTTTCAAGTTTTCCATCGAGGGTTGCAGCTTCGGTCTTATCTTCATCGGAGTAAGGAAATATTCCAATTGCATCAAGACGGGACTCGCTGAGGAAATCAACTAGTTCTTGATATTCCGCTTCGGTTTCACCAGGAAAACCGACTATGAAATTAGAGCGAATGCCCGCTTCTGGATTTAGCGCCCGAATTTGAGTAAGTAAATGTAAGAACTTCTCACCATCTCCGAATCTTCGCATCCGGCGAAGTAAGGTTCCCGCAGCATGCTGGAATGAGATATCGAAATACGG
>RGYL01000090.1 GCA_010032085.1 Actinomycetota bacterium | reverse complement strand
GGCGCGCGAACGTCGCTCCTCATCTCAATTGTCTCGGTCGGATTGGGCGGATTCATCGGATCGGTGCTTGGAATCCTCGCTGCATATCGGCGTGGAAGGCTCGACTACATCATCAACACCACATTCAACATCATGCTCTCAATACCAAATCTGGTGCTGGGTCTCGCGCTTGTCGCGGTGCTGGCGAATAACGCCGACCCCGCCATTCCGGTCAATCCGAATCGACGCATGTTCGTCATCATCGTTTCGCTGACGATTGTGATCATTCCGATTCTCGGTCGAATTGCTCGAGGTGCGACGTTGACGTGGTCGAACCGAGAGTTTGTCGTTGCGGCCAGATCAATGGGAATGAAGGATTTGAATATCGTGCTTCGGCACATAGTCCCAAACGTGTTACCCGCGATTTACGCAGTCGGCTTTCTGGCGGTTGGTGTGGTCATCGTTGCTGAAGGAGCCTTGTCTCTTCTCGGCGTCGGAATCGTCGACGGACTCAGTTGGGGTGCCATGATCGCCCGTGTCGCCGGCGAATTTGAATATGCCCCGCAGTCCATGTACGTGCCCGTGCTCGTGCTTGCACTCACGGTTATTGCCTGCAACCAAATTGGTGACTTCCTTCGCGGTCGACTCGATGTTCGAGAGGGCAAGATTTGAACACGCTTCTTTCCATTCGCGATCTCGAAGTGGGCTTTGAGACACCACGCGGTTTGCTGAAGGCAGTGCGAGGTGTTTCGCTAGACATAACCCAGCGGCGGCAACCAAGCGAGCGTGACACCGAAAAACGATGCCAAGAGCAGTGCGAACACAAAATTCGGTATCGAGGCGGCCGAAAAGAGCACATAGCTAATCACACGATCGCTTCGACGACCCGCGCGGTAAGCCGACAAGATTCCGAGCGGAACAGATACGACGAGCGCCAATGCCTGCACATAAAACACGAGTCGCAACGACACCGGCATGGCTGCAGTTACTTTCGGCATCACTGGGTCGAGCACGCCCGTGGGGTACACGATTGAGCCAAAGTCGCCGCGCACGAAGTCCCACAACCAGTAGAGATAAAACATCACTGGGTTCTTGTCGAGATGCAGCGCTTGAATCTGCTGCTGGCGACCCGCTTCATCAAGAGCAAAGACATAGAGCTCTTTCAGCCCAACTGGCAACAATTGCAACAGCAATGAGACGAGAAACGTCGACCCCACAATCACCACCAGCAACTGCGCAAGGCGGCGAGCTGCGGCCAGCAACTTGAAAGTGAGGTCGTTCATGAAGTTCCTAGCAAACTAGTCGGTGAATCCGTACTACGAAAAATGTGTCGTAAAGAGGTTGGGGCGTCGGCACCGAGGTGCCGACGCCCCAACCCTTACATTCGCGCCTTCTTCAGGCGGTTTACTTCTCGAGGTACAACCCTGTGTAGTTGATGCCAGCATTGGTCATTGCTATGCCTTGACCGCCGCTCGCGAGGAAGAACTTGTCCCACCCCTTGAGCTTGCTTGACATTCCGGTGTAGTAGCCCATGTACGGCTGGTGAATGGAGTAGGCGTTCTCTTGGTAGTACTTCGTGACCGCCTTCAACTTCGCACTGCGCGCCGACGTGATGTCGTACCAAGCATCCCAAACCAGTGCATCGAGCGCTTTGTCGCTCGTGCGACCAGGGTTGATCAATGCTCCAAACGCTTGGAACGTACCGGCTGCCAATGCGCCAGCTTGAGCGCGGAGACCTGCGACCGTCAAGTTGCCCGGCGCCCCGAAGGTATTCGACGGCAGGAACGGCAGCACGAATGCTGTATCTCGGCCTTCGAACAGCAGAGTCGGATACGCCTGATACGTGTTGTAGCCAGTACCAGGTGTTGGGAATGCCTTGGCCGTGATCGTCGCGGTGTCTTCCGTGAGGATGTTCATCGTGATTCCGGCCTTTTTCATGATCTGGGCCACGGTCTTGGCTGATGCCTGAGCCTCGGCACTGGTATCGGCTGGCTGGGTGAAGACGAGGTCTTTACCGGTTTCAGCCTTATATGCCGCTACATACTCCTTGGCCTTCTTCAGGTCGTACGTGATGAATCCCTTCTTGTTGTACATCACGTTGGTGCTTCCCACCATCGAGTCGCCAATCTGACCGACACACTTGCCTTTGAAGCAATTGCGCTGCTGAAAGAACGTCTCGGCGTCAAACGCATACGCCACCGCGAGTCGAGCATTCTTGTTGTTGAATGGCTCAATAGCAGTGTTCAGGACGGTCATTGGGTAGTAGGTGAAGCCACTGTCGATGATCTGCAGATCCTTGTCAGCCTGCACCGACAGAATCTGCTTCACTTCACCAGCTGAGGTGAACTGCGCTGCATCAAGTGCACCCGACTGCAAACCCTTAACGCGCTGTGACGCTTGGTTCACATACTTGAACGTGATCTGGTCAAGGTACGGCAATTGCTCGCCTGCCTTGTCTTTGCGCCAGTAGTTCGGGTTCTTGATCACAACCGTCTCAGTTGGCGAGACGCTCTTGAACATGAATGGTCCGGTGCCCTTGCCCGACGTGACGCATTGTGTGGCGTTCGTCAGGTCGGACACGGCGCGGACGAAGTTACGACCCGAGGCGTAAACCGTTTCGGGGAAGTCAACTTGACCATTCCACAGATCCATTCGGAAGGTGTCGGTCGAGAGTGCAGTCACCGATTTCAGGTTGGCGATGAACGGGATTCCCGAACCCAAGGTGTGCCTCGCGTTTCCACCCTTGGCGGTAACTGCGAGGTAGTACATACCCTGCGTTGCGGTGATGTTGGCAATCGCTGCCGCCGCGTCGAGCGTGGTGCCGTCATGAAACTTGATGCCTGGACGAATCTTGACCGCCCAAGACTTGTAGTCAGCCGAAGGCGTAAATGCCTCTGCCAGATACGGCACAATCTTGCCGTCCTTGGTCTTTTCGAACCAGCCTTCGTAGACCGTCTTCATGATGCCCAATGCCGAGTTCGCGGCATTCGGCGAGAAGCATGTCGAAAGCAATTGGTTGAACACGCCAACCGTGATGCTTCCTCCAGCTTTCTTCGCAGTCGGTGCCGCGCTGGTTGGCGCCACCTGGCTGAGCGACGCGACGAGCGCAATCGCCATCACGGCAGCCACCTTGCGGCGACCACCTCGGAATAGTTGCTTCATTTCGTGTTCCCCCCTCGAGGTTGTTGAGTTGTGAATAACTCAGGTTTCACCGTACTGCCGCAGGTGGCGAGGTGTCAATTGTCTCAGGATGGCCTGCCTGCGCCTCGTTCGTTGGCGCACAAAGGTGCTAGCCCAGGGCGGCCTTCACCAGGGCGGCAATTTGCGACCCGTCGGCGCTCGAACCCACC
>RGYL01000089.1 GCA_010032085.1 Actinomycetota bacterium | reverse complement strand
GCCGCTCCATGATGGGGATAAACAACGGTTTCGCCGACCTTAAATGTCATTTGGGGATTTTGCCTTTCGTTAGGGGGAGATTTTATCAGAGTTAGGGCAAAGCGAAAAACCGGCCTATGTGGGCATAAAACAATGCCTATCTGCCATTATTCACCAGTGATTTCAAACAAACTCGTGCGCAACATTGCACTTTTCACATCCATATCCTTGACTTTTTTTGCCTTGACAGGTTGCGCCGCAGGTGGAAGCGCTGAGACTAGAAATATCAAACAAGTTACCGATGGCGTAGAGAAAGATCTAAGCGATTTAAAGATTAGAAATGTAAAAATTGTGGCACTTCCAGATGGAAGTGGAACGCTAGTTGGATTCATCGTCAATCATGGCGACGAACCAGACCAATTAATTGGCTTAACTATAAATAGCCAACCGGCCGAGCTCACAAGTGAAGTTGTTTTAAATAAGAACAAGCCGATGATTTTTGAAGGTGAGAGCGCGAACTCAAAAGCGAAGGTCGCTACGCTTGGTGAGAAACCAGGTTATCGGGTACCCGTAGTTTTAGTTTTTGCAAAGTCGGGCAAGATTGAGATGAGCGCAATCATTGTTAAGAATGAAGGAATCTACAGCTCCATTTTGTAGCCAAGGCCGCGCACGGTCTGGATAATTTTTGGGTTTGCTGGATCTTCTTCAATTTTTGCTCTTAATCGTTTGACATGCACATCAAGGGTTTTAGTGTCACCAACGTAATCACTACCCCAAACTCGATCTATTAGTTGCATGCGCGTTAGAACACGTCCGGCATTTCGCATCAAGAATTCAAGTAGTTCAAATTCCTTTAACGGCAATGATGCAGGAATTCCATTTATGGAGACTTGGTGGCGATCAATATCCATTCGAATATTTTGAACAGTAAGAACTCCGGAATCGCTCACTATGCCGTCGCTACCATTGCGCCTTAGTACCGCATTTATTCGAGCGACTAACTCGCGCGTGGAATACGGCTTCGTCACGTAATCATCAGCGCCAATCTCAAGACCGACGACTTTATCGACCTCTGAGTCTTTCGCGGTAAGCATGATGATGGGAACCTTTGATTTTGCACGAATTTGACGACAAACTTCGGTGCCAGATACCTCGGGCAACATCAGATCAAGTAAGACCAAGTCGATTCCGCCTTGGTCAAACTTCTTCAACGCCTCACTGCCATTTTCTGCCGTTACAACCGTGAATCCCTCTTTGCCTAGAAGGAACTCGAGCGCTTCGGAGAATGAGCTTTCATCCTCAACTACCAAAATTCTTGTCATCGATACTCCTCCGTAAATTCATCATTGAAATCAGTTTGTGGTGCAATCGGTAACAGAATCGAGAAGGTGCTTCCAACTCCTTCTTGGCTCCATACCTTCACATCGCCACCATGGTTTAGCGCGACATGTTTAACGATAGATAGCCCCAGACCCGTTCCGCCGGTAGCGCGTGAACGCGCGGGATCAACACGATAGAAGCGTTCAAAGATTCGACCCAGCTCTGATTCTGGGATTCCGATTCCCTGATCGGCCACGCTAATTTCAATTAGTCCATCACGAATCCGTGACGTAACTGAAACCTTAGTATTTTCTGGGGAATAGTTGATAGCGTTTTCAACTAGATTGTGAGCGGCCGCAATTAATTGATCTCTATCACCAATAACAGTTGCATCTTGAATAGCTCCAACTTCAACTGAAATTCTCCGAGATTCTGAGCTAACTTGGGCTTGATCCACAGCTTCTCTAATTACATCTTCAATTTCCACTGGGAATGCGCGTTGTAACGGGTCACTGCTTTGCAACCTTGAGAGATCAATAATCTCTTGAACTAAATCAGCCAAACGTTTTGCTTCGCTCTGCATCTTCGTAGCAAATCTAACAACTTCATCTGGTTGATTCTTTGCGCCCAAAATGGCCTCGCTAAGTAATCCCAGAGCGCCAATAGGCGTTTTCAATTCATGTGAGACATTTGCAACGAAGTCCCTACGCACCGCGTCAATTCTCCTTGCCTCACTCTCATCAGAAATGAGCACCAGTATCAATCCATTATCGGTAAGTGGTGTCACCGAAACCTTAAGTTCGCGTTTACCTTGCCCAATTGGGCCACGCGCGATTTCAATGGAACCACGCCGCGCTTCATTGCTTCGGCGTACACCTCTTATCAATGCAATTAAATCTTCGCTTGCGATGCGACCATCTCGAAGAACTCCAAAGTTAACTAAACCTTCACTCTGATGGAGAATCACTTCACCTGGGAGCACCAGAAGTGACTCAGATTCAAGTGAATTTAGGGCTCGAATTAGCAGTTCAGGAATTTCAAGCCGTTGATCAACTTCGGTCGCATCTTTGCGAAACCTCATGGCTCAATGGTACGAAAATTTAGGGGCGAGGTCACTTCTCGCCGATTCACCGGCCGTTCACCGTTTATATGTCCTTAGTTCATTTATGCGGAATGGGATGCGTGACTTGATGTGCCCAGAGCAATTATTCTTCTCCGATGACCTGGCTACGAAGTGCATTCCAAGATGAATTAGATGGCGTAACAGCAACTCTGGTAGAACTCTCAACTATTGTTTCTGGAGCAATCGGAAAAGCAACACATGCACTTTTGACCGCGAACCTTGTAGAAGCTGAAGAAGTTATCGCGGCCGATGATCGAGTGGATGATCTCCAACACGATCTTGATGCTCGAATCATTGACATTATCGCTCGCCAACAACCAGTAGCTTCCGATCTTCGTGCCTTAGTCACAGCGCTGAGAATGAGCGCAGATCTTGAGCGTATGGGCGATATGGCTCACCATGTTGCCAAGATAACTCGTCTTCGCCATCCAAATGCCGCCGTGCCTTCAGAACTGCTTCTCACGATTGAGGAAATGGGCAAAGTCGCACAGTTGATTGCGGAGAAAGCGGGCTCAGTTATTAATTCCCGAGATATTGATAAAGCTCTCGAATTAGAGCGCGATGATGATGAGATGGATAAATTACATCGAAAACTTTTCACAACGTTGCTAGATAGTAATTGGAGCCATGGAGCTGAAACTGCAATCGATATCACTCTGATTGGCCGTTACTACGAGCGCTTTGCTGATCACGCAGTATCAGTTGCGCGCCGGGTCTACTTCCTAGTTACTGGAAAGTTTTCGAGCCAGTAACGCACTATTTCTTGCCCTGATTAGCTACCGCTTTAATTGCTTCTGCGGCTGCAGTCGGGTCTAGATATTCACCAGCCTTGGTTGGCCTTAGATTTTCATCCAATACGTAATGAAGTGGAATTCCAGTCGGGATATTTAATTCGGCAATCGCTTCATCTGTAATGCCATCTAAATGTTTCACAAGGG
>RGYL01000088.1 GCA_010032085.1 Actinomycetota bacterium | reverse complement strand
TGGCGGAATGATGGATAGTCATCTTTTCAAGAAGGCGGCGAATCGACTTCCAGAAATGGCTGGACTCACAATCATTCGCTTTAACACTCGCGGTACTTCAAGCGAGCAAGGCAAGAGTGAGGGTGAGTTTGGAAATGGCGTGACCGAAGCTGCCGATGTGGTTGCCGCAATTGATTACTGCTTCAATACTTTGAAAGTTGAGAAATTGTGGATCTTAGGTTGGTCATTTGGAACTGACCTTGCGCTGCAACATGCAAGAGATCCTCGAATTGAAGCCTTAATCCTGCTCTCGCCACCTTTAATGACTACAACTACGGAAGATCTTGAGTTTTGGAATAAGGATGGTAGAGCTATATATGCCTTAGTTCCAGAGCATGATGATTTTCTCAATCCCACTGCGGCTAAAGAGCGATTTGCGCCGGTGACACAATTGAAATTGATTGCTGTGAAAGATGCGAAACATTTATGGATTGGCGAGCCATTTGTATATATAGCCCTAACTGAGATTGTGAGAATAATTGCGCCAGAAAAACTTCCAGTCTCAATCCATCTGATGTGATTATCGTTATTGCCTCGCGCTTGGCCGGCAATACAGTGCTCGGTCTAATCAGCTCAACCATGAAGATGAGTTTAGTCTTAGCCCATGGCAACTAAGTCATCGCGTAGCAAATCACCTAGCAAATCACCTGGCACTTTTGAATCACTCAACCCTGCAACTGGTGAGGTTGTAGGTGTCTTTCCACTTACAACTAAAGATGAAGTCGATGAAGCAGTTGCCCGTGCCAAGAGCGCAGCACAACGTTGGGCCAATTTAAGTTTCCGCGCAAGAAATATTGCGCTCCGCGATTGGGCTTCAATTCTTACCCGGGACATGAATGAAGCGGCTGAATTGATTCATCGCGAAACTGGAAAACCACTTAGTGATGCAACTCTTGAAGTTGCTCTTGCAATCGAACATATCGGTTGGGCTGGAAAATTCGCTCCAAAAGTACTCGCTAGACAATCCCGCCCGGCTGGACTCTTAATGTTTAATATGCAAGCCCAAGTACAGCGAGTTCCATTTGGTGTCGTCGGAGTTATCGGTCCCTGGAACTATCCCATCTTTACGCCCGTTGGCTCAATTGCTTACGCGCTAGCTGCAGGAAATGCAGTTGTTTTTAAGCCCAGTGAATTCACTCCTGCAATTGGAGCATTTCTGGAAGAAAGCTGGAAACGGATAGCTCCATTTAAAGATGTCTTTACCGTGCTCACCGGGGATTCAAAAACTGGCGCTGCCTTGACAGAGAGCGCCGTAGATAAAATTTCATTTACCGGCTCTACTCGAACCGCCAAAAAAGTTGCTGCTAGTTGTGCCGAGCGGATGATTCCAGTTGTCCTTGAGTGTGGCGGTAAAGATGCCGTGTTGGTAGATAGAGATGCCGACATTAAGAAGGCAGCTGAGATGACGTTATGGCATGCGATGTCTAACGCTGGCCAATCCTGTATTGGAGCAGAGCGCGTCTATGTTCATCGTCAAGTTGCCGATCAATTTAAGAACGAGATCGTGGCGCGCGCAAGAGAACTACAACCCGGCTTTGGTGAAGGCGCTAAATATGGCCCAGCCACCATGCCCGCACAACTAAAAGTTATCAAGAGCCATATCGATGATGCTGTTTCAAAGGGTGGAACTTTTTTGTTGGGTGGAAAAGATGCGATCAAAGGGGGCTATGTCGAGCCAGTCATCCTGGCCGATGTCCCTGAAGATTCCCTTGCGGTGACTGAAGAGACCTTTGGTCCAACGCTAGTTATAAACACCGTCTCGGATATGGACGAAGCGGTGGATCTTGCTAATGCCACAAGCTATGGCTTGGGTGCTGCAGTCTGGTCTAAGAAAAATGGAAAGCGGATTGCGACACTTCTGCAATGCGGGATGGTCTCCATAAATTCAGCATTTTCGTTTGCTGCAATTGGTGCGGTGCCTTTTGGCGGCGTGAAAGATAGCGGCTACGGAAGAATTCATGGCGCAGAGGGATTACTTGAGTTTACTTACCCAAGAACCGTTGTAAAACGCCGTTTTCGAATCCCACTTGAATTTACAACTTTCGAGCGGAGTGAACGAGCCGATAAAATCTTGGTGAGATTAGTTCGATTGATGCATAAACGTAAAATTCGCTAACTTTTTTGCGATTAATACCGTGGAGCGTTTCGAGTTCGCTCGACATTAGGTCGACGATGATCGCGCTTGCTCCAACATGCAGAGTGCCAATGCCTTCTTGAATCAACATCGCCATCAATCCATGCAACTATGTGGGGCGTAGCCATTTTTATCAATTGATCGCAACCTGGGCATCGATACGGCTTAGTGGAACTTGATCCGGTAATTTTTCTTACCCGATAAATTCCTTCTTCGTGTTCCTCAATAGTTTCGTGTGAAGCGGAGATGTCGCGCTCATCCTCACCCCTGCCTTTTCTCCTTTCGGAACCGCGCTTTCCACCCTTCTTATTTGGGTTATTTCTCCGGGGGCTCACAGGGAGATTCTCGCCTATTTCAGGCAAGATTAAGCCATGCGGATGCGAAGAGCAGTGCTGCTTGTCTTATCGCTCACTCTAATTAGCAATTCCCAAGTCCTTACTCCCGCAATGGCAGCGAAGAAAAAACCCATTCCCGCTACCTCTCCAAAACCGGTATGGCCACCTCCGGGATTTAAAGAAAACAACGGGGTCTATGCCAAAGTTCCCAGCACGACAGAGTTAGTTGGCCTCTTATCAGCGAAACGCTCACTTCAGAAATTGTTAGAGCAGTGCGAATTGACCGCATGTGGCGCCGTTTTCGTAGCCGCAGAGCGCGGCTGTACTTGGTGGGAAGTGAACTCAACAGTTAGAAGAGTCAATGATGAAACTAAGTTAAGAGAGCAAATCGGTTCACTCATCACCCATGCAAAAGGAACTACAAGTCGAGCCCAAAGCACCATATTTCTCCTAAGTCCCGAGCCGGTTGATCCCCGCGTCTCAATTGGAAATATTCGAGTTATTTGTCACCGCGAGACTTCTAATATTCCAAAACCTGGGAATACGTATACACCTATTGTTGCAGGTGATAACTAATGCTCGGTGGCATTAATAATCAACTCTTCTTCCAATCGCTAGCTGGCTTTTTTGTAATGTTAATTTTCATCGCGCTTTTGAAGTGGGCATTTGCGCGCGGTAAGTCTGTTATTGAAAGACCAATGAGAGTCGGAGAAGATGAGGAATACGGACTTTTAAGAGTAGTTGCAAAACCTACTAATCACATCGAAGGTGAGATTCTCCGGCAAAAGTTACTTACAAATGGAATCAAAGCCACATTAACCCAGACCAAAAAGGGACCGAGAGTTATGGTCTTTCCAGAAGAAGTGAAAGCGGCTGAAGCGATACTAAGAAGTTAACTAGTTAAAGATTTAATTAGTTAGCGATTCTTCCCCGGAACCCAGAGTTGATCGCCCTCGCCTTTATTCTCAAA
>RGYL01000087.1 GCA_010032085.1 Actinomycetota bacterium | reverse complement strand
CCACCAAGACCGAGAGCGTGAACATTCCAAAAGCATTTCCCGCAACTGTCGCAATGGCAGTAGCCCGGCCCCAGGAAATAGCCCTTGCAATCGCGAATAAGACGCTGGGGCCTGGGGCGAGGATTATGACTATTGCTGCAACTAGGTATTCGGGAAACCTCGCGGGGAAGTCAAAAGACATGCCTGAATTATCAGGGGTGGGCACGCTTGTGCCTAAAAGTTGCGGGGTTGACCCTATTGCGAGGTAGTATCGCCCCGATATATCGAATAGATATATCTAATCGATACCCGGAGGGTAGATGCGCTCAAGAGCTGACTCACTTGAATTCGCTCTCCTTGGCTTATTGGCTAAAGAGGCGCTTCACGGGTACGAGCTGCGCAAACGCCTCACCACAATTTTTGGCCCCTTTCGGGCGCTCTCATTCTCAGTTCTTTACCCGCAACTTCGCCGGATGACTCTCGCTGGAATGATCACACAACGTGAAGTTCCAAAAGGTGGCCGTTCTAAGCGCACCCGAATCGTCTACTCGATTACCGAAACTGGTATGAAGAAATTTGATGAGCTGACCGAGCGAGCAACCCCCACATCTTGGGAAGACGAAAATTTCGAAGTACATGTCGCTTTCTTTAGCCCCACGTCAAAACGCAACCGAATAAGAATTCTTGAAGGTCGACTTCATCGTCTTCAAGAGCGAGCCGACATCCTAAGAGCAGATTTAGATCGCTCGGCGGTTGGTCTCGATAAATACCTAGTTGAGTGGCGCCGCCATTCACTTGAGACTGCTGAGCGAGAGATCGCCTGGCTCGAAGAAATGATCAAATCGGAAAGGAAGAACTAGTGAGCGGAAAAGAGATTCGGGTTGCAATTGTCGGAGTCGGCAATTGTGCGAACTCATTAATCCAAGGCGTTGAGTATTACAAGAACGCTCCCATTGATCAAGAAATCCCCGGTTTGATGAATGTGGTCGTAGGTGGCTATCACGTCCGAGACGTGAAGTTTGTTGCTGCCTTCGATGTTGATTCCAAAAAGGTAGGTAAGGACATTGTTGATGCAATGTGGGCTAGCGAGAACAACACCATCAAATTCTGTGATGTTCCAAAAACGGGCATAAAGGTGCTTAAAGGAAATACGCTAGATGGACTTGGGGTCTTTATCGCCTCTACCCCAGAGTGGGCAGATAAGTTTAAGAAAGCTGGACTGCCGATTGTTGGTGATGACATTAAGTCCCAAGTTGGAGCGACCATCACTCATCGCGTCCTTGCAAAACTATTCCAGGATCGTGGCGTAAAGGTCGATCGAACCTACCAATTAAATGTCGGCGGAAATATGGACTTCAAGAACATGCTCGAGCGCGATCGACTTGAGTCAAAGAAGATCTCGAAGACCCAATCCGTAACTTCACAACTCGATTATGAGTTGGGAGCCGGTAATGTTCATATTGGTCCATCTGATTATGTCCAGTGGCTAGATGATCGTAAATGGGCATTTGTTCGCCTTGAAGGTCGCGCCTTTGGCGACGTTCCTCTTAATATTGAATACAAGTTAGAGGTTTGGGATTCTCCGAATTCGGCCGGTGTAATTATCGATGCAGTTCGGTGCGCAAAATTGGCCCTAGATCGCGGAATTGGTGGTCCACTGCTTTCGCCATCTAGTTACTTCATGAAGTCTCCTCCGGAGCAATACTCCGATGAAGAGGCTCATAACCGCACCCAAGAGTTTATTGATGGAAGGCGCGAGCGGTAGTCAAGGCGTAAAAGAAAAAGCCTCCCGATTCTCAGGGAGGCTTTTTCGTACCCTCTTGGAGAGCTGAGGGCCTAGACCGTCACACTGTCTGGTGTGCGACGGAGATGCATGAACCCAAGGATTGAGAGAATCAACATCAAGACTCCTCCAACTAGGGCAGCCCACATCGCATACATTGCAATCTGACCAATCTGCCAAAATGCGTATGCATAACCCAAGAGCCCTTTTAAAGTTTCTCCCATAAATAAACTCTGGCGCTGACCCATCAATGTCGCAGCTTTAGCTGCAAGTTCTGTGTCTCCAGGATTTGCGCGAGATTGCGCGCTGACCGCTAATGCCTCTCCGCTCACTTCACTATAAGTCTTGCCGCCCGCAATGCCTTTTACATGCGCACCGATGTAGTGATCGGCATAAGCCTTAGCTTGCTCTCCTGTCGTAAGCGCCAAGCCAGCAAATGGTTCGATAGCTTGACGATCCTCATCAGCAAGGCTTTTGAGACTATCTGAGTCTGCACCTGGGAAAGTGATCTTCTGGGCTGCCAAGTTCTCAGTAACAGAGTCATTGGCAAAGTTATATCCCCAATTCAATAGTGCTGCGGTTACAAATAAGAAGGCAGAGAGACCCAATCCCAGCCAACTTACGATTCGATCAATGGTTCTACGTTTCATAACTTCTCTCCTAAGTTGTTTATCGTGGTGGTCCACGAGAGATCCCGACTAGATCTCCTAAGGAGATAGAACTCTTCTTTTGCTTCTATTTAACGAGAATCGAGAGTGCTAGCACCTCGTAGAGATATCGGAGTGCTGGCACTTTGACTTACATCACTTACTTTTATCTAATCAATATGTCTCGAACAGGTCGCAACTCCATCAGGCCCGACAACTAGGTGCTTGCAAGCTACGCCAAGTTTGTCGAAAGCTTGGTCACCAAAATGTGCGCGGTAGGCAAGTGCGATAAGGACGCGAATATTTATATCGGGACCAGAATTAACGCCGAGCGCTTTGGCCATTCTTGAGACAGTGTTCTCGACAACTTTTTCGCTATGAGCGGTCTCGCGGGCTATCGCCGCATTTGATAAACCCTCACAGAGATGGCCGGCGACTAAGTGTTCAAAGGGCGTGAGATCCCTAGTGAGAATGGTTAACCGTTCCATGCCCGCTCCATCTTCTGGTTTAGGCGCAGTGTAGCCACTTTGATATACGGCTATCCGGATAGTATGCCTTCGTGAGTGAAGTCCTAAAGAATTCCGAGAATCAGTTGCTCACGCTCACCTTAAATCGACCCGAGAAACAGAACGCCATCACCCTTAAATCGACCCGAGAAACAGAACGCCATCACAAGGGCCATGTATCAAGAACTGGCAGATGCGATTAATGAAGCCAATGGCGATTTTGCAATTCGAGCCGCAATCATCACGAGCTCCTCGGAGCATTTCACTTCCGGTAATGATCTCTTTGATTTCTTAAACGCACCGCCGCTGGAAGAAAGCTCACCCGTGATGAACTTCCTCAGCGCAATTCATAATTTTTCTAAACCACTCTTAGCTGCGGTCTCTGGAAACGCAGTTGGTATTGGGACCACGATGCTTTTGCACTGCGATGTTGTTATCGCCGCCCCGACCACTAAATTCTCGATGCCATTTGTGAGTCTCGGACTTGTTCCTGAGGCTGGCTCATCATTGCTCTTTCCTAGACTCGTTGGTCATCAAAGAGCAAGCAAGATCTTCCTTGCCGGAGAGCCGTTTGGTACTAAGGAAGCGCTCGAATTTGGCTTGATTGCAAAGATCTCCGAAGCC
>RGYL01000086.1 GCA_010032085.1 Actinomycetota bacterium | reverse complement strand
ATGAAAGATATGGATGCCATGATGCTTGGCGTATTTAGACTTTGGGCTAGGCACGACTATAAACCGGTTCGTCCAATTGTCTTAGTTTTCTTCGGTGACGAAGAGGCCGGCGGCTTATATGGTTCTCGATGGCTAACCGAACATCATCCAGAGATTTTTGCAGGATGCACCGAATCCATCTCTGAAGTTGGCGGGTTCTCAGTCACGCTGAATTCTGGAAATCGAATCTATCTCATTGAAACTTCACAAAAAGGCATCGAATGGTTGAAGTTGACGGCCAAGGGAGTCGCTAGCCATGGCTCTTTGCTAAATCCGCAAAATGCAATAACCAGAATCTCTGAAGCGGTAGCAAAGATTGGTAATTACAGATGGCCACAACGTCTGACAAGAACGAATCGAGTACTCTTCCAGAAGCTAGCGGAGTTGACCGGCAAGAAATATGACGAATCCAACCTGACACCGCTGTTGGCTGAACTTGGCCCAGCTGCCAAAATGATTGGCGCAACCCTGACCAACACCATCAACCCAACGATGTTGGAAGGTGGTTACAAAGCTAATGTGATTCCACAAACTGCAACAGCAACCGTTGACGGCAGAACCATCCCAGGTTTTGAGGGTGAATTGATGGAGACGTTGCGGGAGATTGTGGGCGAGGAGATTGCAATTGAGAAACTCATCTCCGATATACCGTTAGAAGAAGAGTTTTCTGGAGAGTTAATCTCATTTATGGTTGATTCTCTAAAAGCGGAAGACCCAGTTGGCATTCCGGTTCCTTATGTTTTGAGTGGTGGCACCGACAATAAAGCTTTGGCCAAATTGGGAATTAAGGGATACGGATTTAGTCCGCTGAAACTTCCACCGGAGATGGATTTTATGGCGCTCTTTCACGGGGTGGATGAACGGGTTCCAATAGATTCTCTATATTTTGGGGCGCGAACCTTGTACCGATTCCTAATTCGAATCTAGTTCAGAAACAAGTAGCGAAACTTCATCTAGTGCCTCTCGGACCGGAATCGGTAGCACCACAGATTCGCTAGTCAAAATTCCTTTAAGTTGGGCGCCGGTTCGCGCCCCAATCAGCGCAGCGGTAACCCCAGGAAAATCGCGGACCCAAGCTAGGGAGATTTCAATTGGGGATAGGCCAAGCCCATCCGCGGCAACTAATACCGCCTCCACAATTCGCGAACTTCGATCAGTTAGGTAGGGCTCGATGAAATTTGAGAAATGGGGACTGGCGCCGCGAGAATCTGAAGGCAGGCCACGGCGATATTTCCCAGTAAGAACTCCTCTACCTAATGGTGACCAGGCAAAGAAGCCAAACGCTAGCTCTCTTGCTGCAGCTAGTACTTCCCGTTCCGCACTTCGATTGAGAAGTGAGAATTCATTTTGAGAAGAACTAATCACCGCTTTACCAAAGATTGGGTTCTGCAGCGTTACTGCACGAGCAGTTTGCCAACCAAGAAAGTTTGAAATTCCAACGCCGCTGCTCAGTAATTGGTAGCGCAACTCATTAATCTTTGAAGAGATTAGGTTTGGCGAAGTTGTGGCAAACGCGGCGAGCACCAAATTTGAACTGCCTAGTTCATAGGGAAGTAGATCGCCAGACTCGTCAATGAAAAGGTATATCGAATCTCTCGGCACCGCTGGAATCTAGAGAAGTGATGAGAGTCATTTTGAATTCTCAGCAATACCTGTGGAAAAGAGAGTTCGAAATACCAGGAATTGTGATGAATGCCCTTTATCCTTTTCTCCAGTAAGTGACCCCCATTTCCCCAGGGAGCCAATTAGTGAGTATTAGTTCTGTGCGTCGATTAGCACTCATCCGATTGAAGCAGAGGCAAAGAAAGAAGCAGATGCAGCCGCTGCGCGTTTAGCGAAGGCAAATCTCACTCTTAGGCAACTAATTAGCGTCGCTAATGCCGCACGCATTAAATATGAAGCGGCCAAAGCAGAGCTAGCCCGCGCTACAAGAGAGGCTGAAGCTGCTGCTGCCGCTTATCAAGAGGCGCTGGCACAAGTTAAAGCCGCGCATGATGCAATTGGAAGACTTGCAACGAACGCTTACATCATGGGTGGCGGCTTCACAGATTTTGATTCACTACTACATTCAGATGGCCCACAAGATTTGATGGATCGTCTCTCAACTCTAGATTCACTCGGCACCCAGAATTCACAAGCGCTTTTCCGATTTAAAAAAGCTGAGGAAGTAGCACGAGAGGCAAAGAAAGAAGCAGATGCTGCACGAGAGCGGCAACAGATAGCGACTGCAAAAGTTGCTGCTGCTAAAGCGGAAGCGGATGCTGCGCGAGATGCTCAACAGAAAGAAGTTGATCGCTTACAGAAAATTCAAGATCAAGTATTGCGAGAATTGAATGCAGCAAGAAAGAAGCGTGTAACTCTTGAGCAACAGCGCCAACTTGCACTTTTGGAAGAAGCAAACGCAACGATTGCTCAAGGAACTGCGATTTACACAAAGATTTGGCCAGATATTGGTTTCAAGGGCCGTTCAACTTCCCGCTCAACTCCGGAGATGCGTGAGAAAGCTGTTGAATTTGCCAAGAAGCAAGTTCTCGCTCGCAAGCCCTATATCTGGGGAGATGAAGGTCCGAATGCCTTTGATTGTTCGGGACTCGTTTATGCGGCCTATCGCTCGGCCGGCTTGGGTTGGCCTAACTGGGATCGCCTCAACTCATCGCTTTATTTCTCATATACAAAACATGTTCCGATAAAGGATCTTCTCCCTGGCGACCTACTCTTCTATTCATATAAGGGAACTGTTAACACCATCCACCACATCACAATTTATGCCGGAAACGGGATGATGTGGGAGGCGAACTCGAAAGGTAAAGGCTTGCTCTACTCCAATATCTACAGCATCAAAGGGTTGATGCCATATGGAGGACGGGTCTAGCACTAACTACGCTTCTACCTTATGGCAGAAGCAACTCCGCTCTATCAGATTCGTTTAGCGCTTCGACCTGAGCTAAGTGATTTAAGCGCCGGCGATACTGTCCTTGTTGCTGTTTCCGGGGGTGCGGATTCATCATCTCTTGCTGCAGCGCTACTTCTAGAGTGTAAAGAGCGAGCAATTCGCGTCATCGCAGTAATTGTTGATCACGCTTTGCAGGCAAACTCCGCCGATGTTGCCCAGAATACGAAAGCCGAATTAGCAAAAATTGGTTACAACAATATTGAAATCAAACGTATCAAAGTAGAACTTGTAGATGGCGTGGAGGCTTCGGCCCGGCGAGCGCGCTACGCAGCCTTAAATGAAATTGCTGAGAGCGTTAATGCTGTTGCAATCTTTCTTGGTCACACTAAAGATGATCAGGCTGAAACTGTTTTGTTGGGATTAGCGCGCGGATCTGGAACCAGGTCTCTCTCCGGTATGGCAGAGCGAATTGATAGATATAGAAGACCATTACTTTCAATTACTCGCTCCCAGACTGAGGCAGCTTGTAGAGAAATTGGCATTAAGTATTGGAACGATCCACATAATCAATCAATGGAGTATGCACGAGTGAGAGTGCGCGAAAAAGT
>RGYL01000085.1 GCA_010032085.1 Actinomycetota bacterium | reverse complement strand
GAAGAGACTGCAACGTTGCCTAGACCAAAACCGAGAGTCACAAAACCAAGAACTGAGGCGCTTAGGTACTCAGCTCTCGGAATTACAAATTCAGTTCTGCCCTTCGTTAAGAAAACAAAAACTATGAGAATTAATCCAGCTAATGTAAAACGGATACCCATCGAGAGAAGAGGCGGCATAGTCGCAATAACCTTCGCGATGGCAAAGTAGGTTGAGCCCCAGATCAGGTACACCGTCCAGAGCGAGACCCAAGTCCGCGTTCGAGCGCTCACTCCAAAAGGCTAGAGCCTCATAACGAACCTATAGGCCAGGACATCCATGCTAATTTGTTGCAGATGCAAATCATTTGCAATAAACTTGAGGTATGAACCTCGCCAAGCTGCATATCCCTGATGGCTTTATCAATATTCCGGTAAGCGCACTATTCGGAGTTCTCTCAATTGGCTTTGTTCTCATTGCGCTGAGGGGCGCTGCCAAGACTCTTGATGATCGCACCACGCCTCTTGCTGGTTTAACGGCCGTATTTATCTTTGCAGCACAGATGATGAATTTTCCCGTCGCAGCTGGAACTAGCGGACATCTTGTTGGCGCCGCTCTTGCGACAGCACTAGTTGGCCCTTACTCAGCAACTCTGGCGCTTACAGTCGTTCTTGGAGTGCAAGCCCTCCTCTTCGCAGATGGCGGGTTGACCGCACTTGGGCTAAATATTTTTAACTTATCAGTCATCGCTGTTTGGGTCAGCCACTTTGCGATCCTAGTTATCAGGAAGATTCTTCCAAAGAATAAAACCTCAGTTGCAATAGCCGCAGCATTAGCAGCATTTCTTTCGGTACCACTAGCTGCTACTGGATTCTCACTTCAATACGCTTTAGGAGGAACTGGAACTATCGATGCCGCGACAGTTGCGACCGCAATGCTCGGCACTCATATCCTCATTGGAATCGGAGAGGCGCTTATTACTTTCTTTACAGTTGCCTCAGTTATTCAGACCCGGTCAGACTTGGTTTATGGCTGGAAAGAGAAGTTGGAGGTTAGGTCATGAACAAGACAAGTAATCGCTTCTATCTTTACTTCTTACTAATCTCGATAGTCATCGCGGGTGCTTTCTCTTTCTACGCGTCATCCTCTCCCGATGGCCTTGAAAAAATTGCCGAAGATAAGGGTTTTCTTGAGACCGCGAAAGATTCGGCTGTGGCCGACTCTCCCCTGTCGGACTATGGAGTTGCAGGCGTCGACCATGATCGCCTAAGTGTTGGTCTCTCTGGGGTAATCGGGGTTCTCGTGACAGCACTGGTTGCCTTTGGTGTATTCGCCCTGGCAAAGAAAATGCGCAAAGGCTCCACAAACTGAATTCTTCGCATCACCACGGCCATGATGTAGGCGAGCGCCTATACCTGCATCGCCATACCTTTATTCATGACCTCACCGCTGAGACCAAAATCCTCTCCACACTTCTCTTTGTAATAGTCGTTGTAATCACTCCGATTCAAAATCTCATTGCCTATGCACTGTTTTTTGGCCTTTTGCTCCTTCTCATTCGCTTGGCTAAGTTGCCTTATCGGACGGTTTTTATTAGATCTCTAGTCGAAATCCCCTTTGTCATCTTCGCGCTACTTATGCCCTTCTTTGGCACGGGAGAGCGAGTAACTGTCTTTGGTGTTGAGTTATATCAAGCGGGAATCTGGGCCGGAGCTGGAATCGTTGCTAAGGGCACGATTGGTGTTATCTCAGCAATCATCCTCTCGGCTACAACGTCGGCAAGAGATCTTCTCGCTGGCCTTGAGAAACTGCGTGTTCCAGCGCCATTGGTAAATATTGCAACGTTCATGCTCCGCTACCTCAATGTAATAAATGATGAATTGACTCGGATGAGAATTGCTCGGGAATCCAGAGGATTTGAAGCTACTGGAATTCGTTCCTGGCGAATCTTGTCCCAGACCGTTGGAGCCTTGTTTATTCGCTCCTACGAGCGTGGCGAACGGGTTTATCTTGCAATGCTCTCTCGCGGATACGCTGGGACGATGCCAACTCCTAAGAGCAATCAAGCAAATAGTCTTTTAATTGCTTTTATACTCCCACTTATCGCACTTACGATTTCCCTATCGACGAATTTGATGAGATGAATTCAATACCAAGTCTTCGAATAAGCAATCTCGCTTACGCATATCCTGATGGCCATCAGGCGCTCTTCGGCGTCAACCTTGAATTACAGAAAGGTGAACGAGTAGCACTACTCGGTCCAAATGGCGCTGGTAAGACAACGTTGGTCTTACATTTAAATGGAATTATCGCAACCCAACAAGGCAGCGTGAGCGTTGCCGGAGCGGTAGTGGACGGAAAGAACAAAGAGAGTCTTAGACATATCCGCGAACGAGTTGGAATAGTCTTTCAAGATCCCGATGACCAGCTCTTCATGCCTACTGTCTTCG
Organism: Actinomycetota bacterium; assembly: GCA_010032085.1. Classification (GTDB taxonomy): domain Bacteria; phylum Actinomycetota; class Actinomycetes; order Nanopelagicales; family Nanopelagicaceae; genus MAG-120802. Next base: position 1,111 of record RGYL01000085.1, on the reverse strand, counting down.
AAGATGTCGCATTCGGTCCATATAACTTTGGCCTTCGCGATGATGAACTTAAGCGCGTGGTGAATGACGCTCTAGCAAAAGTTGGTATGACGGAATTCGCAGATCGCCCACCTCACCATCTCTCCTTTGGCCAGAGACGAAGGGTTGCCGTTGCCACAGTCCTTGCGATGAATCCTGAGATTTTGGTCTTAGATGAACCATCCTCAAATTTAGACCCTGCTTCCCGGCGGGAGCTGGCTGCAATCCTCAAAGAACTTAATGTGACGATACTTATGGTGACGCACGATCTTCCCTACGCACTCGAGTTGTGTGAGCGTTCAGTCATTCTTTCCGGAGGCGTTATCGCAGCCGATGGCAAAACTGCAGAAATCTTTGCAAATGAGGATTTATTATCCAAGCACCGCTTAGAACTACCAGTTGGATTTAAGATTTAATTAATCGAGGAAGAAATCCAATAAGAAATCTTTAGTGCCAGGCACGACCGAATATTTCTCGAGATCTGTTACTCCAACTGAGGCGAGCACTTCATCGTCAACAAAGAAATTGCCCGAGCATTCGTTGCTAGGCCTATTCAAAATAACATGAGCCGCATCAGCCAAAATCTCCGGCTTTCTACATGCCGCAGTATCTATCCCGGGAATCATTTGGAGGGCTGCTGTATCTATCGCAGTACGTGGCCATAGCGCATTTACTGCAACGCCATCGCGCTTGAATTCTTCAGCCATACCTAAGACGCACATACTCATTCCATACTTTGCCATTGTGTAGGCGACATGATTCTTAAACCACTTGGCTTTCATAGATAGCGGTGGTGAGAGCGTGAGAATGTGAGGGTTTCCTCCCGCTTTTGCCGATTCTTTTAGGTGCGGGATAGCAGCTTGTGAGGTTAAAAACGTTCCTCTTACATTTACATCAAACATAAGATCAAATCTCTTTGCTGGCGTTGCCAAAGTCGGCGTTAGATTGATTGCGCTGGCGTTGTTGATCAAAATATCTAGTCCGCCGAAAGTTGCAACAGTCTTTGCTATGGCCTGTTCGATCTGGTTCTCATCGCGGATATCGCATTGAATAGCAAGGGCTTCTCCCCCGGCCGCTTTGATCTCGTCAGCGG
>RGYL01000084.1 GCA_010032085.1 Actinomycetota bacterium | reverse complement strand
ACTTCTAGTTGATTCGCCGTGCAATTGAACGTTATTGCGCAAATTAATGACTCAGCCCGAGTAATTCAATACTCGGGCTGAGGGTTACTGCTATTTCTGCCTACCGATCATTCGGTATCTAAGGTTTCTTAGATTCCGTTAGCGGTGCAGAGGTCTTCGATGCCTTCGCAAACTGCTTCACGCGTCTGGAAGCCATCTGCAATTACATCCTTGACATTTGCCTTGGTGATTGAGACTGGAACTAGTAGAACAGATGGAACATCAGTTGTTCCGTTGTTTACCGAACCAGTAGCTGTTGTTGCCTCTTCGCCCTTTAGAAGTGCAATTGCAAGTGCAGCAGCTGCTTCAGCCCATCAACGGTTGCATCCTGTCCGGAGACGCAGACCTTTCCGTTGAGTCCGTTCTTCTTCAACACTGCAACTGCAGCGAGGCCAAGGCCTTCGTTAGCTGAGACGACAGCGTCAAGCTTGCCGCCAGCCTTTGCGAGTTGCTGTTCGAAGATTGTTCCACCCTTGACGTTATCCCAGTCTGGAACAGCCTGGTCGTCAACGAGTGTGTAATCGCCAGCATCAATTAGTGGACGTAGAACTGAGTCATAACCAGCCTTGAACAAGGTTGCGTTGTTATCAGTTGGTGAACCGTTTAGGTAGACGATACGAGCCTTTGTCTTTCCTGCGGCATCAAGGCAGCCCTTGATTCCTTCACCTTGTAGACGTCCAACAGCTTCGTTATCAAACGAAACGTAATATGACGCTGAACCATTCAAAGTTAGACGGTCGTAGTCAATTGTTGGGACACCTTGTGCAGCTGCCTTATCTTGGACAGCCTTTGCTGACTCTGAGTCAAGGTTTACAAGAATTAGAACCTTGGCACCAGCAGACAACATCTGGTCAGCGATTGTCTGGAATGCAGCCTTATCACCGTTTGCATTCTGGATATCTGCCTTAACACCAGCAGCATCAAATGCAGCTTGAAGGAAGCCGCGATCTGCGGTCTCCCAGCGAGCAGATGAAGCGGCGTCAGGAAGGATTACACCGACAAATCCATCAGCAGATGAATCGTCTGATGAACCACAACCGGTGAGAATCAAGGCGAATGCTGCGATGATCGCAGAAAGCACCAAACGCGGTTTCTTCATTAGATATTTACCCTTTCGAAAGTATTTACGATAAATGGGGATTTTTAGCCCCCAACTCGTACATTGAGTCGAGCAGAAACTACTCCTCAGGAAGGCTTATGGAAACCCACTGTTTCGTTATCTGAGCGGAGACTTATAACGATTAGATAAAAAGTCCTCGCCGTTATTGAGCCTCACTTCAGTACCCTTAGCAGGGTGTCATCACCAGAAAACCCATCTTCGGCTAACCCGGTTGCATGGATCGCCGAGGCGATCGCGTTGGTGGTGGCCTCGGAAATCTCCCAGGGAAGCCTTACTGGCGAAGCGGCCGCATCCTTAAGCGCCGAGAAGATTCCGCTGGAGCGACCGAAGAATCGTGAGCATGGTGACTATGCAAGTTCAATCGCCCTCGCCCTTGCTAAAAGTGAGGGGAAAACTCCACGCGTAATTGCTGAGCTAATAAAGACTGGGCTAGAGGCGATTGATGAGATTTCCAAAGTCGAGATCGCAGGTCCAGGTTTTATCAACATCACGCTAAATAAGTCGAGTCAAGGCGCCGTGGTTGCTCGAGTACTGAATGAGCGCGAGAAATTTGGCGAAGTGAAAACTTTGGCTGGCGTAAAAATTAACTTGGAATTTATTAGCGCAAATCCAACTGGCCCTTTGCATCTTGGACACACGAGATGGGCTGCTGTTGGCGATGCGCTGGCGAGCGTACTTGCCGCTGCAGGCGCACAAGTAACACGCGAGTTCTATATAAATGATCGCGGTAATCAGATGGATTTATTCGGGGCATCCATTCGCGCTGTCGCGTTAGGAATTGAACGCCCGGAAGATGGTTACCAAGGCGAATACATCAAAGACTTAGCAAAGTTAATTCTCGCCCAACATCCAGAATATGTGAACCTTCCTGAATCTGAATCAATTGCGGCATTTCGCGAGGCAGGATATGCCCTACAACTACAAGAGCAGAAAGATGTTCTTGATAACTTTGGAACTCATTTTGATATCTGGTTCTCGGAGCGCTCCCTTCATGGGGGAGATGCGCTTGCTAAGTCACTTGCAAAATTAAAGAGTCAAGGACACCTCTTCGAATTAGAGGGTGCGACGTGGCTGCGCACCACGGATTTTGGAGATGATAAAGACCGAGTCTTGGTGAAATCAGGCGGTGAGTTAACTTACTTCGCATCGGATACTGCTTATTACTTGGATAAACGTGAGCGCGGTTTTGATATCTGTATTTATATGCTCGGCGCCGATCATCACGGATATGTCGGAAGATTAAAGGCGACTGCGGCATGCGCCGGAGATAATCCTGAATACAACATTCATGTATTGATTGGCCAACTTGTGAAGATCATGGAAGGTGGAGTCGAGTTAAAACTCTCCAAGCGGGCCGGAACAATAATTACCCTCGAAGAATTAGTTGCCAAAGTGGGAGTAGATGCAGCGCGCTATACCTTGATTCGCTATCCCGTTGATACCCCGATGGTCCTAGATATCGATTTGTTGAAGCGTCGCACCAACGACAACCCGGTCTATTACGTGCAATATGCACATGCCCGAATCGCAGCGCTTCTGCGCAACGCTAAAGAGCTAGGTGTTGATTATGGAATTAATTACTTTAACCCCGAGTTATTAACTCATGAGCGCGAGCGCGAATTACTTGGTGGGCTGGCGCAATATCCCGAAATTGTGCGTAGCTCCGCAGAACTTCGCCAACCACATCGAGTTGCGCGCTTTATTGAAGAGTTAGCAACTCTCTACCATGGTTTCTATAGTGACTGCCGGGTCTTACCAATGGGCGAGGAAAAACCATCGCCAATTCATTCAACAAGAGCCACATTATGCGAAGCTACTCGACAGACCATCTCTAATGGCCTATCACTACTTGGCGTAAGCGCGCCGGAGCGGATGTAGAAATGGTTTCGATCTGGCCAATAAATACCAAGCGCATCGCCGGTGAAGTTGAAGTTGGCGGCTGCAGCGTTACTGCAATTGCCCAAAACTATGGCACACCAATCTTTGTTCTTGATGAAGGTGACTTTAAGGCGAGAATCTCAAATTGGCAGAGCGAATTCAAAGCGGCCTTTAACGAAAATGCGGGTGAGATCTTCTACGCCGCAAAATCATTTATCTCAGTTGAAATTGCCAAGATCATCAACCATTCCGGTATTGGTCTTGATGTCTGCACTGGTGGGGAGTTAGCGGTAGCGAGAGCTGCGAATTTTCCCGGTGAGCGAATTGAGATGCATGGCAATAACAAGTCGGAGAAAGAGATTGAAGCTGCAATCGACTATCGCGTTGGAGTTATAGTCCTAGATTCCCTACAAGAAATTGAAAGAGTAGCGCGGATTGCTCATGGGAAGAATCGAGTGCAGAAAGTAGTAATAAGACTTAATCCCGGTGTCGAAGCACACACCCATGAATACATCGCCACTGCACATGAAGA
>RGYL01000083.1 GCA_010032085.1 Actinomycetota bacterium | reverse complement strand
GTAGACCGAGCACTAGATAACCCATGATGTAGTAGGCGTAGCGATAACTGTCGTTTCGCACCTCTATCTGGCGCTCATCAAGTAGTTCGTTTGGAGCATCTGCAATTCCGCGAACGCTAATTCGAAGGAGTGAATAACCGCCGACGACAGCAATAATCACGAATATTGCAATTATCAAGAAAATAATGAATCCAGTATCACTGCTCACGTTGAGAAGAGCCTTCAAGGAGGGCCAATAGCTGCCCATTCCGATGAGAGAAATTCCGATTGCCATTATGACAACCAGCAGGCGTCGATTCTTCTGGGAACGAAGCCAGCTGAAACTTGAGTTTTCGTTAGCCAGAAGAGAGCGCACACCCTTCTCGGTAACCCCTTCAAACCAGTAAATCTTGTTCTTAGCCATGGTTGCGAACCTTTCTAAACGGCGTTATTGAGAAGATCTCTCCGACGGTCGTCCCTAGTTCCTCGCTGATCTTCAGCGCTAAGGAGAGCGAAGGGTTATATTCGCCTCGCTCTAGGTATCCGACGGTTTGATAGTGAACCCCAACTGCATCTGCGAGCTGTTGTCGAGAAAGACCCTTTTTGATCCGAAACTCTTCAATCCGATTGAAGATCGGCTCTTCCGGTTGCCTACTCATAGAGACTCCTTACTTCTCGACAGATAGTATAGATACTACATAGCATTAATGCAATAGATAGTTGAACCTTCGGTCATCTAGTTCAACTTTCAACTATCTCGATTTTCGCGTACCCTTTCACCATGCCCGCAAAAAAGAGCCAAACTCGCTGGTTAAACCCGCGTGAGATGAAGGCTTGGCGCTCCTACATAATCGCATCTCGTAGATTGCTTGAAGCTCTCGAGAGCGACCTTGATGGCCATGATCTTTCTATGGCTGATTACGAAGTGATGGCTCAACTCTCTGAGGCCCCTGATCGAAGGATGCGGATGAGTGAGTTGGCCGAGGTCGCGATGATTTCAAAATCGCGCCTCTCTCACCGGATGAAAGTGATGGAGAAGGCTGGCTGGATAAAGCGAGAGGAATGCTCAGAAGATCGCCGGGGATATTGGGCGGTTATGACCGATAAGGGTTGGCGGGCAATCGTTGCTGCGGCGCCGGATCATGTGACGAGCGTACGTAGGAGGTTTATCGATCAGTTATCGGTCAAAGAACAGGAGAGCCTTACCTCGACCTTTTCTCACCTAACGGATGAGTTAAGAAGCCAGTTTAAAAAAGAGGGTATCTAGCTTTAGAAAGAGAAAAGCCCGGCGCATATGCAGCCGGGCTTTTTCTGTAATTCTGGACGCTAAATTACTTAGCAGCCTTCTTACGACGACGACGCTTTGGGGCAGCCTTAGCAGCAGCCTTCTTACGACGCTTCTTTGGAGCCGCCTTAGCAGCTTTCTTACGACGACGCTTTGGGGCAGCCTTAGCAGCAGCCTTCTTACGACGACGCTTTGGTGCTGCCTTAGCAGCAGCTTTCTTACGACGCTTTGCAGCCACGTAGTGTTCCTTTCAGAATGGTTCGATCCGTCACCGAACCGCTTCGAGGCAAATCGTGACACTTATTTCAATAACTTTCCACTATTTTGGAACAAAAGTTAGGCCTGCGTGTCGCAAAAAAAATTGCACATTTTTTAATTTTTAGTGACATTTTTCCTACCCAAAATCGCGTTTTTTACGCGTAAAAAGTGAGATTTTTGGAAAATTGCCAATTTTTACTCATTAAGTTACTCGTTAGTTAACTTGAGTAGCCAAAAAAGATTTTTTAAGAATTTTCGCGTTTTTTACGGATTTCTGCCTCTTTGACGGCGAATTCATTGGTTCGGACATCGTAGTTACGAAATTGGGGCATTAGTGATGCGATCGCAATTACAAATCCAATACAGAGAAATCCACCGCCAACGATCGATGCACGAAGCGAAGTCATAGCTGCCATGCCGCCGGCCCGGGCCTGGCCACCAAGGGGGCCAAGTAAGTAGGAGAGCATCTCGATTCCGGCCAGCCGACCCCTTAATTCATCAGGTATTGATTGGTTCCAGATAAACCCGCGGAAGAGCGCACTTACCTGATCGAAGGCTCCGGCAATTACGAGCGAAGCTATGACAACAACGAGTGAGTCGGTTGTGCCGGCGATGACTATTGCTACACCCCATCCCAAAGCCCCGAAAACAACTGCTTTTCCATGGTGTGGGTAGTTGCGCATCCAGCCACTAGAGAGAGTCACAATTACCGCCCCGGTTGTTATCGAGGAGTAAAAAAGTCCAAGCGCCCAAGGAGCGCCTATTGCATCTGCCCAGAAAGGGAAGAGCGCCATCGGCATCGCAAGGAACATAGCTGCAAGATCGACAACATATGTGCCCAGCAAATCTTTGCGACCAAAGGCGTAGCGCAACCCCTCCATCAAGCTCTCAAGAGATGGCGCGGTTCTAGTAGTTAAAGGCGGAACCTTCTTAATTCGGGCCAACAAGGCCAGTGAAATCACGAAGGTCACGCAATCCACGAGGTAACCAGTAGATGCGCCGTAACTTGCAACTATTAATCCGCCCACAGCAGGACCGACGATTCCTCCGAATTGCCAACGAAGACTCATAAGGGCGCTGGCGCTGGGCAGGTCGGCGTGGTTGACGAGCCGAGGAAGGATGGCATCCTGGCTAGGTCGCTTCAGCCCGCTTAAAGCAGCGAAAATCGCTGCAATTACGAAGATGAGGATGACACTCGGGCGATCGCGTAGGGCATTTAAAAAGAGGATGAATGTCGCAACAAGAGTGCCGAATTCAGTCACCCAGATCATCTTCTTGCGATCCACATGGTCGGCGAGAACTCCGCCGTAAAGCCCAAAGATGATTAGGGGGATTATTTCGACCGCTCCGATTAACCCGACCATCCAATAAGAGCCAGTTAACTCTTTGATTTGAAAGGGTAGAGCTACGAAAGTAATCATCGAGCCGAAATAAGAGAAAAGCCCGGCAGTGAAGATGAATCGAAAGTCTCGGTATTTGCGAAGCGGCGATAGATCAATCGCCAGATTTCGCATACCTCGAAGTCTAGTTAGTGGAAGGTTTCGCCCTCACTTGGGAATTGGCCCGATTCAACATCGCTTAGCCACTCTTTTACCCCAGAGGAAATTTCACTGCGCAGATCGCGATAAGCCCGGGCAAATTTGGGTGGGTTTGAGGTAAGTCCCATCAGGTCAGTCCAAACGAGGACTTGGGCATCACATGAAGCTCCAGCCCCAATTCCAATTGTGGGTATGGAAACTTCTTTGGTGATTCTCTCCGCTAGCTCGGCTGGTACGAGTTCTAGAACAATCGCAAAGCACCCGGCCTGCTCGAGGGCTTTGGCATCAGCGATGATGGCATCACCCTTCTCTTTTCGTCCCTGAACTTTAAAGCCACCAAAAGCATTTACTGATTGTGGAGTCATGCCGAGATGGCCCATTACTGGAATTCCATATTTCACAAGGGCGCGCACCTGTTCAACGACCCTCACTCCGCCCTCCAATTTCACGGCTTGAACCTTTGCTTCTTTGAGGAATCGGATTCCGGTTTCAAGTGCTTGTGACTCACTTACT
>RGYL01000082.1 GCA_010032085.1 Actinomycetota bacterium | reverse complement strand
TTAGCGACTAAATCATCCGGCAGGGTTGTGCCATATTTAAATGAGTAGCCACTTGCTACATGTAAATGCGTGAAGCTCATTTAAGCGGAGGCAGATCTTGAGGTGGGCCTTATCCGCCAGATTGGATTGCGGGGATCAATTACCTCTTCTCGCTCAATCTCAAAGGTCGCCATCGTTCCAAGTGGAGCAGCTTCAACTCGCCAGAGAATCCGCGAGCCATCATCAGGGCGATAGAAACCATCGCTCGCTCGATTCCACCAACCACCTGATTCGCGCCAGGAAGAGAGGACGGCATGTATGCGAAAGCGCTTTCCGCGGAAGATGAACTCAGCCGGCTCGCCACCTATTAGGTAGATATGAGGAGGGGTAGGTTTTTCGAACATTTGTTCGAACCCTAGCGAATCGCCCTGACAATTCACAACCTGATAGTTCACAAAACTGACACGAGTCGGTTGCGCTCCCCTCACCTTACGCATGCCAATATCCGCCCGTGATCACACACAAGCCATCCGCGTCCGCCCAGGGCAAATCCCTCCGCGTCCGTCTCTCTGCCGTTGCTAGCTCCCTCGCGCTAGTGACCTCCGTCCTCGTAGTGCTCACTTCCCCGCAGGTCAGCGCAAATACTTACGCCGTTCCTGCTGCACCAACAATTACCCGCGCATATGTAACTGATAGCGGAATCCGTGTTCGCTTCGTCCCAGTAACTGCAAATCCCGCAGTAACGCATTATGTAATTACTGGTGGCCAAGGTTCATGTCCAATAATCGTCCCAGCAGCAACCAATGGTTCGGTAAGACTGCCGGTCCTAAAAGACCAAACTTCTGTAACTGTTTCGGTCCAAGCAGTTAACGCATATGGGTTCTCAGCTCCTACAAGATGGAGCAAAACTTTTTCAACCGCAGATCTTGCGGGAGTAATGCGCACATCATTGAATAACGTTCAACTTCTTGCGCTAAGTGATTTCCATGGCGCGCTCGAAGGATCTTCCACTAACGCCGGAACTGCTCTTTTAACAAGTGCATTTGCTGCTGACAAGAAAGCTGTTGCAGCAACTGCAACTCTTTCAAGCGGTGACAACATCGGCGCAGCTCCTGCTATCTCAAGTGAGTTCGAAGAGATTCCCACAATTGAATCGATGAACTTGATGAAATTTGATGTTTCCACATTCGGTAATCATGAACATGATCGCAACATTGCACACGTTCAAAAGGTAATTGGCGCTTCCGATTTTGCTTGGGTTGCCTCCAACTACAGCACTCTCGAACCTCTTAAGTCAGGCGCAAAAGCCGCTAAGAGTTTTGTGATTATCGATCGTGGCGGAGTCAAGATTGGAGTAGTTGGAATGAACACTCCAGAAACTCCTGAAGTGATTTTCCCTGGAAACTTGGATTTCAATGATGCAAGTGGAGCCAAGAAGACAATCCAAATTTCTGGAGCCGTTGATGGCGTTAACCAAGCAATTGCTGATGCCAAGACTGCCGGGGCGGATGTAGTCGTCGCCCTCATTCACGAAGGTTGGGCTGAAAATAGCGATGGACTTGCCAAGGGCAATCTCATCGATATTTCGAAGAAATTGAAGGGCGCAACTGTTGTTCTAGGTGGCCATAGCCACCAGCGCTACGCAAGCATGTTGCCAGCCGCTAACCCACGCGAGAATGCCAAGGTTGTCGCACAGACCCCAAATGCGGGCGTCGGATACAACCGAATCCAACTATGTCTTGATACCGCAAGTAATAAATTGGTTGGTGCATCGCTTGAATATGTGACAACTGCGGATCTAAAAGGTGTAACGGCAGATGTTGCTGGAGCAGCTTTAGTGAAGAAGTACAAAGATCAATTAGTTACCAAGCTTGATGTAAAGATCGGCCAAGTCTCAGACTTGTTCCCACGCGGTGGATCACCAGCGGTTGAAAGATCTGGCGAAACTCCAATGGGTAACTATGTTGCTGACTTGATGCGTAAGGAATTGAAGACCGATCTAGCCATCACAAATGGTGGTGGACTTCGCGATACTTTCCCCGCTGCTACTTACAAAGTGGTTAATACTTCGTATAAGCGTCCTGCTCCCGGAGCAACTGGTCCTTACGATGTAACCCTTGGCGATGCCATCTCAGTACTTCCATTTGGAAACTCAGTTGCAGTTGCAACCATCACTGGAACTCAACTATGGGCGGCGCTAGAAAATGGCGTCTCACAATTCCCATCCGGTGGTCGCTTCCCACAGATCTCAGGCTTTAAGTTCTCCTTTGATGCTTCAAAGGCAGCTGGAGCTCGAATCACTGCAGTCACCAGACTCGATGGAACTGCAATTGCAAAAGATGATAAGAAGTACACCGTTGCCGTCAATGACTTCATGCTCTATGGCGGAGATGGTTACACGATGCTAAATCCAACAACTGCGAAATTCCCCGGCAAGCTCTTGCTAGATATTTTGGTTGATGGAATTAAAGCTGATGCCGCTGCTGGAAAGGTCACTGTGACCCCGAAGGCAGATGGTCGAATCACCAAAGTCGGCTAGCCCGAACTGAAGTAAAGGCCCGCGCCTCCTCTTAAAAAAGGGGGCGCGGGCCTTTTTCCGACACGCCAAGATAGTTGAAATTTCAATAAATTTGGTTTAACCTTCAATCAACTCGTTTGAAAGGAAAGAAATGGAATTTTTACCAGATGTGGTGCTTTTAGTGGGCCGAGTTCTCTTCGCCCTAATTTTCATCAACTCAGGCATCGCACACCTCACCAAGCTAAACGCTATGACCGGCTACGCCCAGTTTAAGAAAGTCCCCTCCCCGAAGTTGGCAGTCATCGTCACCGGATTGATGTTGATTATCGGCGGCCTTTATGTTGCCCTCGGCATATTCGCTGATCTTGGCGCGCTGCTGCTTGCTATCTTCTTGATTGTTTCAGCATTCATGATGCATAACTTCTGGACGATCCAAGATGAACAAGCAAAGCAAGCGGAGACAATCAACTTCTTCAAAAACATCGCACTAGCAGGAGCTGCGTTGATTATCTTCGCGCTTGTTTCTACTGGAGTTGAATTTGGACCTGAAATAAGAGGCGCACTCTTCGACTTCTAATCTAAAGTTAACTAAACACCCCTGGCATCCCCGGGGGTGTTTTGCTTTACCGGTACCTTCTACTCGTGGAAATTTTCCTAGCTATCGTGTGCGGAGTAGCTATTGGTTCCATTCTTGGCTTTGTTGGCGCCGGTGGTTCGATGGTTGCAGTACCAATGCTCATATACATATTTGGAATGTCTCCGGTTCAGGCAACGACCGCATCATTGATAATTGTTTTTAGTGGTGCTTTATCCGGAGTACTTTCAAAATTGAAGAGTAATGAAGTTCTAATTCGTGAATCGCTAACTATTTGGGCACTTGGACTTGCTACAAACTTTGGTGGTGCTTACATACTCCCCCAAATTGCTGACTCAATAGTCCTAACTGGATTTTCGCTGGTTCTGATTGGCGCCGGCGTTTCCATGCTCATAAAGCCGCCGTCCGCTAGCGCTGAGAAGAAGATGTCGCTACCTGCACTTGTGGCGCTCTCGCTACTCGTTGGCGCACTTACTGGGCTCTTTGGAATCGGGGGTGGATTTATTGCAATTCCTATCTTGGTGCTCTTCTACAACGTCGCCCCCGCAAAAGCTGCCGGAACTTCACTATT
>RGYL01000081.1 GCA_010032085.1 Actinomycetota bacterium | reverse complement strand
AATCGAGCGAGACTACTTCTAGTCTCACTTCTCGTAACTTCGCTCCTACTCATTACTCTTGATCTTCGTGGTGCAAATGTAGTTGCAGCAGTTCGTAGCGCTACTCAAACAGTTCTCTCACCTTTCCAGAGCGCTGGAAGTGCAATCCTCTCTCCAATTGGAAATTTCTTTAGCGATTTGTTTAATCTCGGAAATACTCGTGAACGAATTGAGGAATTAGAGCGCGAAAACGAGAAGCTCAAGAGCGAAGTTATTCTCAACCAGAATCTCGAAGGGGAATTAGCGCAACTAAAGGGCGTCCTTGATTTGGCTGGAAAGGCGCGCTTCAAGACAGTGAGTGCCCGGGTCGTAAGCAAGGGCGGAACCTCAACATTTAGCGAGACGATTGTGCTTGATCAGGGCTCAAAGGCTGGAATAAGGCCTGATATGACTGTGATCTCTCAAGCCGGGATTGTTGGAGTTGTTAAATCAACTAGCGCAAATACCTCTGTAGTCCTTCTAATGAATGACCCAACTTTTCGTATTGGAGTGCGAGTGGCGGGAAGCCAATTCATGGGGGTACTTGCCGGACAGGGAAGAAATCTCTATTCACTACAGATGCTAAGTGCCAGTGCAAATATAAGCGTGGGCGACGTTTTACTCTCTAGAGGTAGCTCGGGAGATTCTCCATTTGTCCCCGGTGTGCCAGTTGGAAGAATAGTTTTTGTCGATAACGCCGCGGGCCAACTCACTAAACAGGCGAGAGTAGAGTCTTTTGTGGATTTAAATTCACTAGGAGTGGTCAGCGTAGTTCTTAGTTCCCTGGGAAATAATCCTGGAGATGCGCTCGTTCCTACGGCGCCAAGACCCGCACCTACTGTGACTGTTTATGTAACACCATCGCCCACATCGAACGAGTAACAATGTCTTTCAATCGGATTCCGCTGGTCACTGGATTACTTCTAGTTGCATTCCTGATTCAGGAATCGTTGGTAAATCGGATTCACTTTTTCCTTGGCGGCTTTGCTTTTTTTCTTGCATTTTCAATTGTCTGGATATTAAAAGAAGATCGCTCTACCGCGATCTTAATGGGATTTGTTTCGGGCTTAATCGCTGATTTATCTCCGACTCTCGAGGCTCCCTTTGGGCTCTGGACATTTGTCATGACTGGATTTGCATTCATTCTTACGACTTATGTGCGGGGAACCTTAGATCAGAATTTGAGCCCACTTGCACTCTCAGTCGTTACAGCAGCGGGAAGTGCAATCGCCTTAACGCTCTTTCTCATATTTGGTGCAATTCTCGGCCAAGAAGTCGCATCTATATCTTCACTTTTGCTAGAGATATTTGGAAACACAGTGTGGTCTCTTGTTCTCTCACCACTTTTCATCCCTATTGCGTTAAAGATGCACAACCTCTCATTGACGGCGCGGGAGCGATAAATGAGGGATCGCTCAACCATTGCAATTGTCGTTGCTCAAGTCTTCGTTGCTTCACTAATGCTGGCTCTCTTTGGTCGCCTTTTCTATTTGCAAATTGCCGATGGGCCGCGTTACCAAGAAGCTGCTCTAGATATCCAAAGTCGGGACATAGTTACACCAGCACTTCGTGGACTGATAGTCGATAGCAATGGTGAACCATTAGCATTTAATAAAGCTGGATTAATGGTCACCGCAGATCGCTCAGTCTTAGATCGTGAACCAGATAAGGGAGTTTCGATTTTAAGTGCTGTTGCCCGGATTTTGAATCTCGACCCTAATGATGTTTATGCACGAACAAGACTGTGCGGCGAATTACCCAAAGTTGAGAGAAATGGTTGCTGGAATGGAAATAGGTATCAGCCGATTCCAATCACAAAAGACGCCAGTGAAAATCAAGTTCTCAAGATTTTAGAAAGCTCCGATAAGTATCGCGGAGTTAGCGCAGAGCCAGTCTCAATTCGAAATTACCCAGCAAGCTCAGGTGAAAGAGCGACACATGTTCTTGGATATGTGGGACCCGTTACTGAGGGTGACTTGAATAATGAACAGGGTAAACGCTTCTATCGAAATGAACTTATTGGGAAAGCAGGAATGGAATATGTATACGATGAAAGTCTTCGCGGTGTTCCGGGAGTCAGAACGGTAATAGTTAATTACAAGGAGGCAGTCACTCAAGAGTCTCGTAATATCGCTCCGATTCCCGGGAATCACTTGGTTTTAAATATAAATGCTAAATTGCAAGCCGCCGTGGAGCGAGAGTTACGCGACGCGGTACTACGAGCGCGCGCAACTGGTTATCGTGGTGATTCAGGCGCCGCTATTGTTACAGATCTTCAAGGCAGAGTTCTTGCGATGGCGTCGTATCCGGATTACGACTTAAACATTTGGGAGAACGGAATCACTGTTGCGCAAGCAAAAGAGCTGTACAGCGCTAGATCTGGAGTGCCAGCACTATCGCGAGCGATCCAGGGCTCCTTTGCTCCAGCTTCGACATTCAAAGTTGTCTCCCTTGCAGCAGCGGTGAAGGCCAACTACAGCCTTAAGCAGAGTTACGACTGTCCAGCGACAGTTCAGATCGGCGATCGCACCTTCAAAAACTTCGATAGTAAGCCAGCCGGAAGAATTTCAATGACAACTGCGATGGCTATTTCATGTGACTCCATTTGGTACCAAATCGCCTATGACGAATGGGTTCGAGATGGCGGTTTAAGGCCAAAGGAGAATCCAAACGATTACTTCTTCAATATGGCTGCAGGGTTTGGCGTGGGAAAGCGAACGGGTATTGATCTACCTTCAGAGCAGAGAGGAAGGCTACCCAGTCGCGAATGGAAGTTGAATTGGTATGAAAATAATAAGGATTTCTACTGCAACTATGAAGAGCGAGCCAAGAAGTCGCAGCGCACCACTTACTTGATTGAGATTGCTCGTGAGAATTGCCTAGATGGTGACAAAGTTCGAGCCGGAGATATGGTCAACTTCTCCATCGGCCAAGGCGATGTGCTTATGACTCCAATCCAGATGGCAGTTATGTATGGTGCAATTGCAAATGGCGGAAAGTTAATGGAGCCAAAAGTGGCGCGAGCCATCGTCACGCCCACAAATAAGATTGTGGAGAGATTTGAACCAAAAGTGACCGCTCAATTGCCGATTGAAAAACCAACCCTTAAGTTCCTACAAAATTCACTAAGAGCTGTTGTAACTTCTGGAACTGCTCGTGGAGCTTTTGCTGGACTGCGGACCGAAGTTAGCGGTAAGACTGGTACTGGCCAAGTCTTTGGATTAAATCTTGATGGCTCTGCAAAAGATGACACTTCTTGGTTCGCTTCTTATGCGCCAAGCAAGAAGCCTAAATATGTAGTGGTGATGATGGTAAGCCAAGGTGGATTTGGTGCATCAACAAGCGGACTTGGAGTGCGTCGCATTTACGAGGATATCTTTGGCGAGAACGGTAAAGAAGCAATCTTTCCAAGTGGTCCATCTGATCGAATTCCAACTATTAAGAGCAACATTGGAAAAGTCTCATGAGAAGCGCTACCAAGCCACGAAGTGAACGGCGAAGATTTCTTCTCAAGAGCGATCCCATAATTACGATCTCGGTATTGCTCTTATCGGCTATCGGTATCGTGCTTGTTTATGCCGCAACCCGCGACTGGTTTGCAGCAAATAATCAGGATCCGGAGTACTACTTAAAGCGCCAGATCGTAAACGTCATAATTGGATTGGCATTTCT
>RGYL01000009.1 GCA_010032085.1 Actinomycetota bacterium | reverse complement strand
GAGATTGCGTGCTTCCTCTTGATTAAGTTCCACAACTAATCGGCCGCCACCCTCTAGCGGGATTCTCATAACTAGGCTGCGAGCTTCCTTAGTTACCTCCATAGGTCCATCGCCAGTGCGGGGTTTCATGGCTGCCATTTCGACCTCTTTCTTGGAGCTAAGTCCGGATTCGACTCTTAAAAAACCAGGGGCGAATTATCTCCCATTCAGTCGTGAGAGGGGAAATCGAAGGTGGAGCGCAAACGGGCTCGACCGGAGGCTAAAACCACCGCAACCGAGCGCTCTGGTACCCCGATTTTGGCAGCGATATCGGCTACGGAGAGATTCTTTGCAAAGTAAAGCAGGAGCACGATGCGCTCCTCTTCTGGCAGAGAGTCAATCAGCTCTGCAAGAGTTTGTGCTTTCCGCTGCGCCATATACCAAGGCTACAAGGAGCAATGGCGCTAATACTTCAGGACTTACTTGAATGAGCGTGCAAATTTCCTTAGAGATAGTTTTACC
The DNA here is from genome assembly GCA_010032085.1 of Actinomycetota bacterium. Lineage (GTDB taxonomy): Bacteria > Actinomycetota > Actinomycetes > Nanopelagicales > Nanopelagicaceae > MAG-120802. The sequence continues at coordinate 15,219 of RGYL01000009.1, read as the reverse complement.
GTAATCAAGATGAAAGGCTTAATCAGCAATAGCACTAACTTCGGAGCTTTTATCTCTTCGTACCAATCAAATCTAGTTCCGCCGGCAACTTCAGTTAGTCTGAACTCACCGATACCACGAATTATTTTCCCGTAATGATCCACTCTACAAAATGTTGGCGGTTCCCAATCAGTCACTTTCATCCGATCCAAAATTCCTAGTACGCCGATACCTGTAAACGCATCAATTGTGGTTCCAACTCCGGAATCATCAGCGCCATTGTCCGAAGCAGTGACTCTTGTCAGCGCCATCCATTCACCTTGGCTTTTCCAATCCACCAATGAACGCCAAACTTCAATTTGTGGCGCTGCCACAAAAACTGTGGCGTTAAAATCCTTTAGCACTTTATCTTCCCTCAAGATGTGCAAGGGATTCCTCAATCTCGTTACACCAGCGAACTAATTCCTGTACTCCCGGCTTTAAAAATTTTTGATTTGTGAGGTCTTCTAGCGCAACACGTAGTGAGCCATAGACACCGTGAGGATCGAGGACTGCGATTCGTTTATCGTGAAAACCAAGATATTTACCAACCCAGATCTCAAACAACTCCTCCAAGGTTCCCAATCCTCCCGGTAGGGCAATAAATCCATCAGAGAGTTTTTCGATGAGACCTTTTCGCTCACGCATATCTTTGACTACATGCATCTCTGTTGCGGAGTTATCGATAAATTCAACGTTAGTTAACCGTTGCGGAATCACGCCAATTGTTACTCCACCCTCGGCGCGTGCGCCACGTGCCACTTCACCCATAACCGATATCGCCCCGCCGCCCCAAACAAGTTGATGGCCGAGCTTTGCGATTTGCGCACCGAGATCAAAGCCGAGTTTTAAAGCCTCGGCAGGAACAGCAGTAGATGAAGCACAGTAGACCGCAATCTTCATCAGCGCACTCTAGAGTAAGTGAAGTTGGTACCTTTGGCGCATGACCAGCGCGTATGGATATGGAATTGCCAACATCTCTGAAGGTGGAGCGGTCTTAGATGTTAGATACAAGAGTCTTGGTCTCGGCAAGTTAAGTGAAAACAAGGCGCCAGACCTTTCTGGGCAACTTGGAGTAGATGCTGTTCGGCGAGTTAAGCGCGAAATAGTCTCGTTAGAGATTGATTTGGCTCTGCCGCCAAAAGATGTGGCTGATGCTTATTTAAGGCTTCATCTGCTCTCGCATCGAATCATAAAACCACATGGTGCTTCCTTAGATGGCATCTTCTCAATTTTGAACAATGTTGTCTGGACTTCCCATGGGCCATGTGCGATTGATGGTTTTGATTCAGTTGCAGACTCCTTGCGTGCAAGAGATGGATTCCTAGTAGTGCATGGAATCGATAAATTTCCCCGGATGGTCGACTATGTAATTCCTGAAGGCGTGCGAATTGCAGATGGAAATCGCGTAAGACTGGGTGCACATCTAGCTCCAGGCACCACAGTCATGCATGAAGGATTTGTTAATTTCAATGCCGGAACGCTCGGCGCTTCGATGGTCGAAGGAAGAATATCTGCTGGAGTCGTCGTTGGAGATGGAAGTGATATCGGTGGTGGTGCATCGATTATGGGAACTTTAAGTGGTGGCGGGAAAGAAGTTATTTCGATTGGCAAGAAGACTCTGCTGGGAGCGAATTCTGGACTGGGAATCTCACTTGGTGATGATTGTGTAGTTGAGGCTGGTGCCTACATAACCGCAGGTTCAAAAATTAAATTACCTGATGGAAAAGTTGTAAAAGCGCGCGAACTTTCTGGTGCACATGGGATTCTGCTAAGAAGAAATTCTGAGAGCGGTGCGCTTGAGGCTCTTCCTAGAAGCGGATCATGGGGTGGGCTAAATAGCGTGCTTCATTCGAATTAAATATCACATTGCGCATAAAACCCGCTTATAAAATCGGTTTTCCTGACATTCTCTAACAATTGCTATGACAACTACGGGCTGGAGATTATTTTTTATCCAAGTCGATGGCAATTTAGTTCGCGCACGGAACACCTCGCCCGTGAGTGTGCTCTTTCTTCCATCAGCGGAGTAAGCGCTAATCGCAAGTACGCTGTTGGTCTTCGTGATTGCGTCAACGGTGTAGGAAACGACATTTGGCAATGCGAAGGTTTGGGCCATTAACGCTTGGGAAACAGTGCGGTTCCACGCGTAGTAGCGGGGATTAATTTTGGGATCAAGACTCCACGGGTCAGGCACTCCAAGTAGATATGCAAATTCTGAACCCCAGACCTCTTTGATGTTCTGGGTGTTTCCGCCGCTGGATGAGAAGTAGAAAGCATTTATTGGTTTCCCATCGATGGTGATTACGAGTGAATTATCGCTATCAATAAAGGTGCGGTTCACCGCGTTTTTCCAGAGTATTCCGTAATCTATTCGATTAACTTTCTCATCCTCTTTGGCAAAGCCCACAAAATTCTGATCAATAGTGGTGCTATATATATTGCAATCACACTCGGTTCGAATTTTTCCAATCTTATTTAACGCATAAGTGCGAGCTGCAATTACTTGTGCCTCCAGCGCTGCCGGAGGCCAAGAGGAGGGAACTTCGCCAATTCCATAGAGATACTCATCGTGAAGCCGGAGAGTTGTTGTTACCGCAAGATATGAAGTTACTTGAGTTTTTATACTTTTAAATGTGATCTGGCCATACTTATAGCGACCACTCTTATCGCCACTTTTAAATGCAATAACAGTGCTAGTTTCCCAGCGGATGGTCCATGATTCATGTGCCGGTATCGGAGCAAACTTTGCGGTCGGTGAAGTTAAGAAGGGAATAACGCGCCCTTCAAAGTTTGTGAAGGTTGCAGTAACAGTACCGTCGTATCGGCCAAAAGGTTCTGGGTTTTCCGTTGCTGGAATATCGCCACGGTAGAGCGTGAATCCACCAATGTTCTTCTCTGAATTTATGGATGCATTATTTGTTTGGTTCGCGATATTCACTCTAATCAAATGATTATCCGGAAATGGTGTAACAGAGGAGCCGGGATAGTAATAACCAAGAATCTCAGCCGCACTCTTTCCTTCTAGCGCTTGGCCACGAGCGCCGATTTGGCTCATTCCTACGCCATGGCCATAACCCGAACCAAGGAACTCAAAGGAGGCGGGAATCGTAGTTTCCGCACGTGCTGCCGGTTGGAGAATCCCAATAAGTAAAGATGAGATTAGAAATGTAACTAAGTTAATTTGGCGGCGCATCAGGATTGTTAGGGTACCTGAGCGGAGTGGTTATGAATTGGAAATTAGACCCCGTGGTGATGTGATGAAACCAATTCCCCAGGAAAAATGCATGATTATCAGAACTATTGGAAGACGGACGCGTTCGGACCAGCTCTTTCCAATAAACAATGAAGAAATTTTCAGAGTGACTAAGTAGCTGATTGGTGGAATTAGAAACCAAGGTGAAGCTAGAAATGTTAGGAGTAAACAGGACAATTGCAGAATGAGATTAAGAGGTGCTGCCAAATATCGGAAGTTTGCCGTTCCCTTGTGATAGCGCGAAACAGCTGCACGCCATCTGCCATATTCAAAGTACTGTCGAGCGAGTGCGCGAGCGGAGCTGCGCGGTCTATATGTGACCTGTAGTCGCGGATCAAACCAAACTTGTCCGCCAGCTTTACGTAATCTGAAATTTAGTTCCCAATCTTGCGCCCGAGTAAAACGTGGGTCATAACCACCGACGCTCTGGAGCGCACTGCGTTGGAAGACTCCGAGATAAACAGTATCCACGCTACTGGCGCTACCGCCGGTGTGAAATCTTGATCCGCCTACTCCAATAAGAGAGCGCATAGCCCGCGCGACAGCCTTTTCAAATGGAGTTACTCCTTCGGCTGCCATCACGCCACCGACATTTACCGATCCGGTCTCGCGCAGAATTTTCACCGCTTCTCTAATGTAATTCGAATCTATTGCCGAATGACCATCGATTCGAACCACAATCTCATTCTTCGTTGCCGCGAGTGCAGCATTTAATCCATCCGGAGTGCGCCCGCTGGGATTGGCGATTACCTGAATTCTTTTATCTTGAGTTGCGAGTGATTGCGCAATTTTCTCGGTCTCATCCTTAGAGGGCCCAACTGCAATGGCTATTTCAATTTCACCGTCGTAATTTGATTTTAAAATTGCACCAATCGCTTCATGCAAGTGGGCCGCTTCATTTACGACCGTTAGTATCACTGAGACCGCAGGTTCCCTTGAGGTGTGGGCGGAATTACTCGGCAATTTTTCAGCGAACATAACAGTCGAACGCTATCGCTTCATTACTCTTGCATAGTGAAATCCACCCGAGCGATTCGATTCTTCACCATTCTCTCAGTAGCAATCGTTGCGCTCTCGGCCATAACCTGGATGGGTCTGGGTCGAATTACTTCGGCCATCCCTAAGTTAGATGTTTTTTCCGGTCTAGAGAATCGGCCTAAGAAGGAATCTTCCGCCGTTAATTACCTAATTGTTGGCTCGGACACTAGAGAAGGTCTCTCGCGTGCAGAAATAAAACGTTTGCGTGTTGGCGGAACTGATGTTGCCGCAGGCAAGAGATCTGACACAATGCTTTTAGTTCACATCTCAAAGAAGCGCGATAAGGCTGCAATCATCTCAATCCCGCGTGACTCTTATGCGCTGATCCCAGAACACAAATCTATTAATACTGGCAAAAATGTCGGGGCTGCATATTCCAAAATTAATTCTGCTTATAACTGGGGTGGAGCGCCACTTCTTATCCAAACTTTCGAAGAGATGTCTGGGCTGCGAATTGATCATTATGTAGAAATTAATTTTGTCGGTTTCGTAAGGATGGTTGACGCTCTAGGTGGAATTGAAATTTGCACTAAGCGAGACATTAATGATCCAAAGAGCCACCTCACTCTTCCCGCTGGTCGACATATCTTGGATGGGGTTGATTCACTCAAGTATGTGAGGTCAAGAACTTTCGATGGTTTAGGCGATCTTGGTCGAATGAAGCGACAACAAGAATTTGCAGGTGCCATGTTGCGCAGAGCAACCAGCGCTGGCGTGCTACTAAATCCCATCAAGTTAGTTGATTTTGTTAACTCTGCACTCGCCAGCGTTACAACTGATAGCAATCTTTCCCAGGGCGACTTACTTACTCTAGGTAAGCAGCTCCGTAATCTCTCTTCTTCAAATGTCCGAACGCTTACGATTCCGCTCAAGTATTACAACTACAGTAAAAATGGCGTCTCTGCAGCAGTCTTATGGGACCCAGTTCTTTCAGCAGAACTCTTTGAGCGAATCAAGAATGATGACGCCCTTATAGATGAGGTAAGACCCGAACCCTCCGTCTCCCCTTCGATAGTTAATAAGTTTGGAACAAGTAGCGCTGGCGATAACCCATGTAAGCAAGCGAAGGAATAGTAAGGTTCCCGCGTGAAGCTCTCCGTAATTGGTACTGGTTACCTAGGTGCAACACATGCCGCTGCAATGTCTTCTCTTGGTTTTGAAGTAATTGGAATTGATGTTGATCCGAAGAAGATTGAACTTCTAAGGGATGGAAAGGTTCCTTTTTTTGAGCCAGGCCTAGAGGAGTTACTGTTACAAGAAGTAAAGAGTGGTCGACTCAAATTCTCAACTGATTTTGCGGATGCAAAAGATTGCGATATTCATTTTATTTGTGTGGGCACACCACAACAGCCAAATAGTCTTGCTGCTGATTTGAAATATGTGGATGCAGCAGTAGATGCGATTGCACCTCATGCCAAGTCTGGCTCGTTGGTAGTTGGCAAATCCACCGTTCCAGTCGGCACTGCTGCGCGATTGGCAAAACGTCTTGCCGAGTTAGGTTCTCTAGCTGAACTTGCATGGAATCCAGAATTCCTACGGGAGGGCTTCGCAGTCGAAGATACCTTGCGGCCAAACCGACTTGTCGTCGGCGTCACCTCAGATAGAGCCGAAGAACTTTTGAAAGTCGCTTACAAACCATTGCTAGATAACGCAGTTCCATGGATAAGAGCGGATTTGCCTACAGCCGAGTTAGTAAAGGTGGCAGCAAATTCATTCTTAGCAACGAAAATTTCCTTTATAAACGCTATGGCTGAGATATGTGAAGCAACCGGTGGCGATGTGACTGTGCTGGCAAAAGCAATCGGTTATGACCCAAGAATAGGTTCAAGATTCCTACAGGCAGGCATCGGATTTGGTGGCGGCTGCCTTCCTAAAGATATCCGCGCATTTATGGCTCGCTCCGAAGAACTTGGAGCCAAACAATCTCTCGAATTCCTCCGTGAGATTGATTCAATTAACTTAAGAGCGCGCCAACGAATGATCGATCTCGTCCGTTTGGATCTAGATGAAGATCTCAAAGGGCGCAAAATCGCAGTCCTCGGCGCTGCCTTTAAGCCTGATAGCGATGATGTGCGCGATTCCCCAGCTCTTGATATTGCCGATCAGATCTCACAGGCGGGTGCAAGCGTTAGCGTCTTTGATCCGAAGGCAAATGCAAATGCCAAGATACGTTTTCCGAACCTAAGTTATGTCGATTCGATTGACTCTTGCTTAAGTGGAGCTGAGATTGTGCTGCACTTAACGGAGTGGAAAGAGTTTCGAACAATAGATCCAACAAAAGCCAAGACTTTAGTTTCCCGTGCCAACATAATAGATGGCCGTAATGCGCTAGATCGTGAGCTTTGGGAGCGCGCTGGTTGGCATTTCCGCGCCCTCGGTCGCTCTACTCGTTAATAACGCCTTCTAAATAATCAATCGCGTGTATAACTTCCTCTTCTAAATTAGAACTGTTACTCAACGCAACATATCCGCTATGCGAACTTAGTTTGCGAATTCGATATCTCGGTTCATGTGCAAAGAGATGTAGGTATGGAGTTTGCATATCAAGATGTTGTGGCGCATCAAAGCGGGCGAATATCCAATTAACCTCTAATTGTTCGGGAGAACCTAGAGGCAATTTGTGGGCCGCGCGGAGTGCGTTTTCAAATACGGAAGTAATTGAAAAAGTCACACTCCAAAGAACTTCCTCTCCTAGCCCTTCCTGAATTGAAATCAATTCGCCCCTGCCATTGAAGGCAAAGGTATTTGGACCAAAGAGCCCGAGAACCTTCACTTTTTCATTAACAATCTCTTGCAGGTTCTGCTCAAAATCCGAAGATTTTCTAGCCGGAAGAGTCAACATGCGATTGCGGTGATATTTGTGAAGGACTAACGGATAAGTAACAACTTGATCGGTACCACTTCTCACGGTGGAGAGTGAGAAAAATTCTCCGGGCGTCGGAGCTATCGAAATAATTCTTGTTTCTGCTTTTAATCCCAATCGAAGCTTTGCCTCTTCGACAAGTTGCGCGAGACTAGCGACGACCGGTAACGCCTGAGACATAATGCGAAGATACCTGAAGATAGAGAAGATAGAATTCGCACTTCCATGCTGCCCAGAATTGTCCTCGCTTCCGCCTCACCGTCGCGAAGAGGTTTGCTGGAACGAAGTGGCTTGGAGATTGAGGTACAAGTAAGTGGTGTCGATGAAGAAGACCCCAGGTATGCCCAGCTTTCACCGAGTGAGATGGTTGTAGCTCTGGCGATAGTTAAGGCACATACGGTACGAAAGCTAATCAACTACCCCGCGCTAATAATCGCTTGTGATTCCACTTTTGAATTTGAGGGAAAGTCCCTAGGTAAACCGCTCACTCGGGAAATAGCGATTAAGCGAGCTGAACAATTAAGTGGCAACGATGGAGTGCTCTACACCGGCCACTGCCTAATTGATACGACGAAAGAGATTGAGATAAGTGATGTAGTAGCCACAAAAGTTCACTTTGCTAAATTAAGTGGCGCCGAGATTGCCTCTTATGTAGATACGGGCGAGCCACTAAATGTTGCTGGGGGTTTCACACTTGATGGGATCAGCGCGCCGTTTATCAGAAGCATTGAGGGCGAGAGTTCAAATGTGATTGGACTTTCACTTCCATGGCTGAGAAGTGCGATTAATTCACTTGGCTATAACTGGTTTGATTTTGTAACGGCTACGAAATGACTCTTTACGCTGCTTATGGCTCAAACCTTGATCCCCGCCAGATGTTGCAACGTGCACCGCATTCACCGCATCTTGGAACTGGTTGGTTACGAGGTTGGCGCTTAACTTTTGGCGGTGAAGAAATCGGTTGGGAAGGTGCGGTTGCAACCCTTGCCGAGGATTCAAGCGCTTCCGTTTTTGTCTCCTTATATGACTTAACCAAACAAGATGAATCCGCTCTTGATGAATGGGAGGGCGTGACTACAGATCTCTATCGGAAAATTCGAGTGCGGGTCGAGACTATGACAGGAACGCAAAGTTGTTATGTCTACGTATTGAATTCATTTGAGGGTGGCATCCCGTCACAGCGGTATCTAGAGATCATGGTTGCCGCAGCAATAGAGGCCGGTGCTCCTGATGACTACATTGCTGAAATCAGAAATAGAGGGGTACGGTAGTTAGGTGTTATCCGAAAGACTTGTAGCTGAGGTTAAATCTTGGATCTCAGATGATCCAGATCCCAAAACTCGTGCGCAACTACAAGAGTGGTTAGATCGTGGTGCAACAGAGGAGCTGACCGAGTGCTTCCAGGGCTTCTTAGAGTTTGGCACAGCAGGGTTGCGTGGCCCACTTGGCCCAGGACCATCACGGATGAATCGCTGCGTTGTATCAAAGACGGCTTATGGGTTGTCACGCTTTATGTCTAACGCAGGTTTGAAGTCCATAGTTATCGGGCGCGATGCTAGATATGGCTCGGAAGATTTCACTCGGGACACCGCAGAGATAATGAGTGGCGCAGGTTTTGAAGTATTCGTTTTGCCAAGAGCGCTACCAACACCAGTCTTGGCATTTGCAGTACGCAAACTTGGTTGTGATGTTGGAGTAATGGTTACTGCGAGCCACAATCCGCCACAAGATAATGGCTACAAGGTTTATTTAGGTGGCACAGTAAATGGAATCAGATATGAGGGCTCCCAGATAATTTCGCCTACCGATAAAGAAATTTCTGCTGAGATCTCAGCCGCTCCAAGTCTTAATCAAGTCCCACGGGGTACGACTTGGACGATCCTTAGCGATGAGATCGTTAATGAATACATAGCTACGACTGCTCGCCTCGGAAATTCTCCAATTGAATTGAAGGTCGTCTACACCGCGATGCACGGAGTTGGAACTGAGACCGTTCTAAAAGTCTTTGATCGTGCTGGCTTTACCCGACCTATCCTAGTGAAGGAACAAGCAGAACCTGATCCAGATTTTCCGACGGTGGCTTTTCCTAATCCAGAAGAACCTGGGGCAATCGACCTTTCGCTAAAACTTGCTCGGGAGGTTGAGGCAGACCTAGTAATTGCAAACGACCCAGATGCTGATAGATGTGCCGCCGCAATAAATGATGGGAATTGGCGGATGTTGCGCGGTGATGAAGTTGGTGCCTTATTGGGTGAGTATCTAGCCCGAACTTGTGAAGATAAAAGTGCAGTATTAGCTAATTCGATTGTCTCCTCATCAATTTTGAGCAAGATAGCTAAATCTTATGGATTGCCCTTTGTGGAGACTTTGACTGGTTTCAAGTATCTAGCAAAGGTGGCGAACCTGCGCTTTGGATATGAAGAGGCTCTGGGTTATGCCGTTGACGCAGATTCGGTAAATGATAAAGACGGGATTAGCGCCGCTTTAGTTCTTGTCCAACTCGCCGCAGATTTAAAGCGTGAGGGAAAAACGATTGCACAACTATTAAACGAGATTTGGAAGAAATATGGTTTTCACGGAACTCGGCAGATATCGGTTAGGACACAAAGCATTAGTGATATTGATAAAGTCATGGGCAAATTACGAAATAATCTTCCAACCCAACTTTCGCAGTTTAAAGTCACACAGGTTGATGACTTAGAGCGGCCAAAAGATGGCCTCCCCCCTACAAATGGAGTGCGGATCTGGTTGGATGAGAAATATCGCGTAATTGTTCGTCCCAGCGGCACCGAACCGAAGATCAAGTGCTACATCGAAGTTGTGACTAATCAGGTTAGTGAGGCAACTACTATCCTTGATGCGGTGGAGCGAGAATTTCGAGCACTAATGGCGGTGAACTAACGAGTGAAATCATTAATTGATGGCAGCGAATCTTCACTCCGAGCCTTCCTCGATAATCTCCCTGGAGTCGACAAAGTAGGCGCAGAAGGTAGAGCTGCGATGTTGGCAACGCGAAGTATCAAAACAACTAGCAAAGCGAAGGCAATAGATCTTGCGATCAAGATGGTTGACCTCACAACGCTAGAGGGCGCCGATACTCCCGGAAAAGTTAAGTCACTTTGCGCTAAAGGTTTCCGTCCCGATCCAACAGATGCCAGCGTTCCCCACGTCGGAGCAATCTGTGTTTACAACGATATGGTTGAAATTGCGCGTAAACATTTAGATTCAATCGGCGGGCAAGATATTCCCGTTGCGGCGGTATCAACAGCATTTCCTTCAGGGCGAGCTTCTATGGAAGTTAAATTACGCGATACCAAGGATGCTATTGAGGCTGGCGCAAGTGAGATTGATATGGTCATTGATCGAGGCGCATTTCTATCTGGTCGTATCGGCGAGGTTTTTGAGGAGATCCGAGAAATTAAATCACTTTGCGGTGATAGGGCTCATCTAAAAGTAATTCTTGAAACTGGCGAGCTTGCTACATATGACAATGTGCGAAAGGCCTCCTATCTTGCGATGTTAGCGGGTGCTGATTTCATAAAGACAAGTACTGGAAAAGTTACACCCGCGGCGACCGCCCCAGTAGTTCTCGTCATGCTGGAAGCCGTTCGGGATTTCTATAAGTTAACTGGGCAAAGAATTGGCGTTAAGCCAGCAGGTGGAATTAGAACTACTAAAGATGCAATCAAGCAATTAGTCCTGGTAAATGAAACTGCAGGCCCAGAGTGGTTGACCCCAGATCTATTTCGTATTGGCGCGAGCGCGCTTCTAAATGATTTATTGATGCAGCGGATGAAACTGCGGGATGGCAGATATTCGGGTTCTAATTATGTTACGGTGGATTAGTAATGAGCACTGAGATTTTTGAATATGCCCCAGCCCCAGAATCGCGCGCGATCGTTGATATCAAGAGCGAATACGGTTTATACATAAATGGCAAGTGGGTTGCTCCCCACTCCAAGAAGAGATTTGCCAGTATTAATCCTGCGACTGAAGAGGTCCTATCCAAGGTTTCACTCGCAGATGCAACAGATATCGATAAGGCAGTGAAAGCCGCCCGCTCCGCTTACAACAAAGTCTGGGCAAAGATGGCGCCCAAGGAGCGCGCTAAATATCTATTTCGGATAGCGCGATTACTGCAAGAACGGGCTCGTGAATTTGCAGTTCTTGAAGCGCTCGACAATGGAAAGCCAATTCGAGAGACGCGCGATGTTGATGTTCCGCTCTCAGCGGCTCATTTTTTCTATCACGCCGGTTGGGCCGACAAACTTAACTACGCTGGATATGGAGATAATCCAAAACCGTATGGTGTTGTAGGACAGATAATTCCGTGGAATTTCCCATTATTGATGTTGGCTTGGAAGGTCGCGCCGGCTCTAGCAACGGGTAACACAGTCGTTTTAAAGCCAGCAGAAACTACTCCGCTAACTGCTCTCTTATTTGCAGATATCTGTGAACAGGCCGAGCTCCCAGCAGGAGTTGTAAACATCGTAACGGGCGATGGCAGTACTGGAGCTGCGCTTGTTAACCATAAAGATATCGACAAGATTGCCTTCACCGGATCGACTGAAGTTGGAAAATTAATTGCTAAATCGATTGCGGATCGCGGAATTCCGGCAACTCTAGAACTTGGTGGTAAGGGTGCGAACATTGTCTTTGACGATGCGCCGATTGATGAGGCAGTTGAAGGAATTATTAACGGAATCTTTTTCAATCAAGGTCACGTTTGTTGCGCCGGATCACGATTACTTCTGCAAGAGAGCATCGTTGATGAATTCATCGAAAAGCTCCAAGTAAGAATGGCAAAAATTAGAGTCGGCGATCCGCTCGATAAGAACACTGACTTGGGAGCAATAAATTCCAGCGCACAACTTGCGAAGATAAAGGAAATGTCAGAATCGGGAAGCAAAGAGGGCGCCCAGATTTGGAGCGCTCCTTGTGCACTTCCAACAAAAGGGTATTGGTTTGCGCCCACGATATTTACTGGAGTCACTCAGGCACATCGAATAGCGCGTGAGGAAATCTTTGGGCCAGTTCTATCGGTTCTTACTTTCCGGACGCCTAGTGAGGCTATGGAGAAGGCGAATAACACTCCCTTTGGCCTCTCCGCAGGAGTTTGGACTGAGAAAGGCTCCAAGATTCTCTGGGCTGCTAATGAATTGAAAGCGGGAGTGATTTGGGCAAATACCTTTAATAAATTTGATGCCGCCAGCCCGTTTGGTGGTTATAAAGAGTCTGGCTGGGGTCGCGAAGGCGGTCGCCATGGCCTTGCTGCATATTTAAAGGGAGCTAAATGATGCGCCTTGATGTGATGAAGACCTACAAACTTTATATCGGTGGCGCATTTCCTCGGAGTGAATCGGGTCGTTCCTACGAATTAAAAGACAAAAAGGGCAACTTTGTTGCAAACCCAGCGCTCGCTTCGCGAAAAGATTTACGAGATGCCGTCGTTGCCGCTCGCTCCGCATTTAATGGATGGTCCCATGCGACTGCATTTAATCGTGGCCAAATTCTCTATCGCATCGCCGAAATGTTAGAGGGAAGAAGTTTGCAATTTATTGAGGAAATCTCGGCCCTTGAAGGTGTAAGCCAAACTTCAGCAAAGAAACAAGTTCAAGAAGCCATAGATTTATGGGTCTGGTACGCCGGATGGTGCGACAAGATTTCTACCTCTGCTGGCGGTACAAATCCAATCGCTGGCCCTTACTACAACTTCACTATTCCAGAACCGCTAGGAGTAGTTGGAGTCATTGCTGAAGAGAAAGAATCTCTCCTTGGCCTAACTCGTGGACTAGCGCCAGTCATTGCTGGTGGAAATACTGCAGTACTAATCGCAAGTGAATCTGCTCCGCTACCGGCAATCACACTCGCTGAAGTTCTTGCGACAAGTGATCTGCCTGGTGGAGTTGTAAATATTCTTACTGGAAAGCGGAGTGAGTTAGTTCCTTGGTTGGCTGGACATATGGAAGTTGATGGAATTGATATCTCGGGAGTTGCAAAGACTCTTGATGGCGAAATAAAGCGCGCCGGCAGTGAGAACCTCAAGCGGATTCATCGCTTTAATAAGGATGTATCGCCAAATCGAATGCTCTCGTTTATGGAGTACAAGACGGTCTGGCACCCCATCGGAATTTAAATCCCGGAGATAATCTGCGTCGCCTCTTGCCGACTTGGGTATGAGGATTGGGTGCCCTTACGAGTAACACTTAGTGAGGCCGATTCGCAGCCCAGCTTGACCGCCTTTTCTGGCTCAAAACCAAGTCCCAACCCAACCGAAAATGCACCCACGAAAGCATCCCCCGCGCCGGTGGTATCAATCGCGTTTACCGAAGGTGCAGCGACTCGCACGACTTTGCCATTCTCGACTAACGCCGCTCCCTTTTCTCCCAAAGTCACCACTAACTTGCAACCAAGAGACTTGGCGAGCTCCAGAATTACTTCATCGCTATCTGGCGCTCTGCCAGAATTATCGAGACCGGCAAATTCCGTCTCATTTGGAATTATCCAATCTGAATTTTTCACAAGCTCGGAAGAAAGTGGTGCGAACGGCGCAGGATTTAAAATCGTAGTAATCCCGCGCGCACGCGCCGCCGCAAAAGCGGCAGCAGTTACTTCCTGGCGAATCTCTAATTGCCCAACCAAAACATCAATTTCGGAAATTTCTGAGAGCGCGCTTTGAACTTGCGGAACAGTCATCGCGAAATTTGTTCCAGGAACGCAAATAATTCGATTTGATCCATCTGCTTCTACCCATATAGGTGCAACCCCGCTAGCACCGGGTACCCGATTCACATACTTAGTGTCAATTCCCTGGTCTTGGAAATTCTTTAAAGTGGTTTCACCAAAAACGTCATCTCCCAAGGTATTGATCATCTTTACCTTGGCTCCAAAGCGGCTGGCCATGACCGCCTGGTTGGCGCCTTTTCCGCCAAATCCCAATGAAAATGAGTCTCCAATCACAGTTTCCCCTGAGCTGGGAGCCCGCTTCACGTAAGCGATCATGTCCATCATCGTGCTTCCGACAACAACGATTTCCGGGGCCTTTTTATAAAGAAAATTCATAATTGCGAAACCCCTCTCTTCCTAATCCTGCAGTTGCTGGACTAGAAGATACTCCACGCGATAAGTTATCGGAATTCCCCCTATGTAGCTCAATCCTGATGGCTTTAAAGCTCGATGGCTTTAAAGAAGAAGGTCGGCTCCTGTGGCCCGACATGTCGTCACAGCGATACGAATTCTTACCTCCATCTTCTTTGTGCGAATAGTTCCGCAGTTAAACAACTACTAAGGAGATAACTGAATGCAGAAGAAAACTCTTCGCAGGCTCGGTGCCTCAATTTTCGCTGGCGCAGTTGCGCTATCGGGAATGATGGCAATCGCTCCAGCTCAAGCAGCCACCAAGACAATTGGTATTGCTTATAGCTTGGGTGGACGCGATGTACCTGGCTTTAACCAACTTGCCTACATTGGCGTCAAGCCGATTTTGGACAAGAACAAAGCTCTAAAGCTCATCGAATCACAGGACAATCCAACCGCTACTGATGATCAGCGTGCCGAGCGCCTTCGCTTAATGGCGAAGCGCGGTGCAAATCCAATCGTCGTAGTTGGATTTACCTATGCTTCAGCACTCGCAAAGGTTGCGCCAGAATTCCCGAAAGTTCAATGGGGAATCGTGGATGACTCGAGCGTTAAGGCTCCAAACGTTCAAGGAATTGTCTTCAAGGAAGAAGAAGGCTCATACCTTGTAGGACTTGCTGCTGCAATGACCACAAAGAGTGGCCGCATCGGATTTATTGGTGGCGTTAATACTCCGCTCATCAAGAAGTTCGAAGCAGGTTACATTGCTGGTGCAAAGGCAATTAATCCAAAGATTAAGATCCAATCAACTTACATCTCCAACTTCCCAGATTTCTCTGGCTTCAATGATCCAGCAAAGGGTTATGAAGCAGCAAAGGGTATGTACCAGAATGGCGCAGACGTCGTCTACGCAGCTGCTGGTGGAACTGGAACTGGAATGCACCGTGCCGCTTCTGAATTGAAGAAG
>RGYL01000080.1 GCA_010032085.1 Actinomycetota bacterium | reverse complement strand
GAAATTGCCACATCAATTCCTAACCGCGCCATCGTCACAGCAGCCGTCGCAGCTGGTCCACCGAAACCTTCAATGGTTTCTTTTGCAACAACTCGTTCATTTGCTTCTGGGTAGCGTTCTACCAAGATGATTCGATCAAGAGTGGCGACGCCAACCGATAAAACTTTCGTCATTAAGCATCTACCTTTTTAAGGTACTTAATCCACGCATCTCGAGCATTATGAATGTGTTCAATAATCATCAATCTCGCGGCCAATTGGTCTTGCTTTTCAATAGCATCAACAATCACTCCATGTTCATGTTCTGAGGCCTCGATACGGCCGGGAAGTTTTAGGGTGTTATCCATCGAACGGAACATAATTTCTTGCAGAGTTCCAAGAGTCTGATTTAGAAATTGATTCTCCGCGCTCTTTACTATCGTTAAGTGAAAATTCATATCGAGCAAGCGAACTTTCTCGAAATCTATCGGCGACTCAGCAATAGCGGCTCGCAAGGCTCTTGCTGCTTCTTTGATCGAGAGTAATTGCGCTTCACTGCGACGTTGGGCAGCCCACTCGACAGCGGGCGCCTCCAAGATTTCGCGCATCTCAAAGAGCTCTTCAATTGAATGATTCGCTAGAAAGACGCCAATCCCATGACGTACCAAGAGTCGACCTTGAGTTTGTAACACTTGAATTGCTTCTCGGAGCGATGATCGGCTGATTCCAAGCTTTTTTGATAGTTCTCGCTCGGGAGCGAGTCGATCTCCTGGATTTAAATTCTCACTCTCGATGTAATCGAGGAGAAGTCGTGCCTGGTTTGCCGAACGTGGAGCTGTTTTTAGAATCGGCGGATTCATCAGCCTTTTACCGCTCCTTGAGTTAATCCGGCGATAAATGAGCGCTGGAAGGCGATATACATAATCACCATTGGCAAAGATGCAACCAAGATGGCTGTAAAGATCATGCTGTATTCGGTCAAATACTCGCCGCGGAAATCAATCAAAGTAAGCGGAAGTGTCTTCTTATCCTCCCGAGTGATAAGCATCAATGGATATAGAAGGTCATTCCAGCAAATTACAAATAAGAATATGCCGGTAGCTCCAATTGCTGGACGCGATAGTGGAAGTGCAATCGAGCGATAGATTCGCCAGGGACCAGCACCGTCAATTCCGGCTACTTCAAACATCTCCCTGGGAAGATCTCTGAAGAAAGCGGTCATGATGAAGATAGATATCGGCAGAGTCAACGCTATATTGACCAGAACAAGTCCAGTTAATGAATTCGTCAGACCTAAATCAACGAAGAGTAGGTATTTATCGTCTTGTAAATCATCACTTCACCCCATAATCAATTCGAAGGGTGCGCTTTTGTAGCCAAGTTAAGGAAAGCACAACAACAACTAGAACGACGGTCTGGGCGGCGGCATAGCCGTACTGGTAGCCAAAGAAAGCATTTCTATAGATAAGAGTTACCAATATTTCCGTTGAATTTAATGGGCCACCATTTGTCATCGTGTATACAAGATCAAATGCTCGGAATGTCTGGATAGTTGTGTAAGCAACAACCACGGCTGTTGTTGGAAGAGCCATCGGCCAAGTCACGTGTTTGAACTGTTGCCATTTGGTTGCGCCATCAACTTGCGCAGCTTCGTAAAGCTCCTGTGGGATTTGCTGTAGGCCGGCAACGTAAATGACCATCATCTGTCCGGTGTGGAACCAAACTTGCGTGACAGCGAGGGCGTAAAGGGCATAGCGTGAGTCGCCCAACCAATTTAGCGCTAATGACTCAAAACCGAGCGCCTTGAGTGAAGCATTAATAAATCCATAATTTGGATCGTAGAGTGCAAGCCAGATTAGGCCGACAGACACAGATGAGAGAATCGTTGGGAAGAAATAGAGAGTTCTTAAGAATATCGTCGTACGAGTATTTTTCGTTAGATAAGTTGCAAAAAGAAGTGAGAATCCAGTTTGGAAAATAACGACCAGCAACATAAATCGGAAGTTATTTCCCAGAGATTGAATGAACACGTCATCATTGGTGAACATGTAAGTGAAATTGCGGAATCCAACTGGCTCTGGTTCGGATTCCGGGTTGCCATCCCAGCGTCGCGTTGCCCAAAGCAAATTCGATAGAGCGGGATAGAGATATAGAAGGGCGTAGATAGCAAAGGCAGGAAGTGCCATGAGAAGAAGGATTTTTGACTCGCCTCTTCGAATCACATTCTTTGATTTGCGCACGCCAGTGGCGTTCTTGCCGCTATCAGCGGCAAGAACGCTCTGGTTGGTTTTACTGCTAATGGCTTACTTACCTAGATTCTGCTTGATCTTCGCAGAGGTATCGGTAAGCGTCTTATTCACATCAGCGCCACCGCCGATTGCGATCAATGCATCTTCCATTGGATCGCGCACTTGGGCGACGTTGAGGAACAAGAAGCGAGGAGCAAGAAGGAGCTTCTTGCCCATGATGTCAGAGACATTGAGTAGATCGACGTTTGCCGAGTAATCAACGTTGACAATCGAAACATGCTGTGAAGTACCAATTGCATATTCCTGAGCAACGCTTGCTTGTGCAAGGTAGGAGATGAAGGCACGTGCAATCTGTTGATCGCGTGATGTTGACTTTGGATTTACGCTCAAGATGAAGGTGTTGTTGGTAATTCCTTCATAGAGAGGCTTATCGTCAGTTGTAATCATGCCAAACATCTTGATCTTGCCCTTCATATCTGGGTTAGCTTTTGTTACAGAGCTAATTCCAAATGAACCTGTTGGGTAGATAGCTGCCTTACCGGTTGCAAAATCAACTGGTGCGACTGAGTCGTTATAACCAGTTACGTTATTTGGGAAGCAACCAGCATCGTTCATCTGCTTGTACTTATTTGCCATGTCCTTAAACCAAGCAGAGTTGAGATCTGCTTTACCCGACTCAATATCAGCAACGCGCTGCTCTAGGGTTGCTAGATCAGGAGCTGAGTTCATCAAGAAGGAGTTGAGGATCTGGCCTGCGTTTCCGCGAGTAGCAGCTGGCCAAGCAAACGGGATGATTCCGTCAGCTTTTGCAGTTTTGCAGAATGCAAGTAGCTGGGTCCAGTTCTTTGGAACCTTCCAACCCTTCTTCGCAAACATATCCGCGTTATAGAGCGGATTGTTGAAGAGTGATTGGTATGGAATTCCGTAGACCTTGCCAGCAACAGTCGCTGGAGCAAGTGCGCTCTGGATGACGTTGTTCTTAACAAAGCGCTGGTTGGTGATGTCAGCAACCATATTCGCCTTAAAGAAGTCATTGAACTGGCCGCCGCGGAAGGTAGTGAAAACAGCTGCCTTCGGATTGCTACGGATAGTTGTTAGCGCAGTTGCTTGGTATGAGGTTGAGTCTTTGATTACTTGGGTGACTTTTACTCCAGGATTTGCTGCTTCGAATTTAGCAATGATGGCATCAAATACTGTCTTATCTTCACCGCGCCAGTGATGAAACTCAATTGATCCAGCTGGAGCGCGTGATGCTGAAACTGGATTTTGTCCGGTTGAACTCAACTTAACTCGAGTCCAGCGGAGTTCGCCTTTGTCGTTCTTTACGCAAATTAGCGAACGAGATGTGGTGCCGGTATTGACACCTTCATCTGTGCATTTCGCTCCAAGATTCGGGGTGTTAGCAAAAGAGCCCGAGATTGGAACGATGGTGGCTGAGAGTGCAAATGCACCAGCAACCAGTAACTTGAA
>RGYL01000079.1 GCA_010032085.1 Actinomycetota bacterium | reverse complement strand
GGTAAGAGAGCCGTACTCCGCTGCGGTCAAAAGTGCAGCGGCAGAAATATCACCATTAATTTCTATCTCGGCTAACCATCCGCTGCCGTAAGGATCGCCATTGATTGTTTCAGGCTTTGAATCTAGTTCATTATTCACAGTCACAATCACTCCAGAAACTGGTGCATAAATCTCTGAGACGCTCTTGGTTGATTCCACCTCGCCACAAACGCTACCGGCGACAACCGTATCCCCCACCTTGGGCAGCTGAACGTAAACGATATCTCCAAGGGCTCCTTGAGCATAATCAGTTATGCCGATTCGATACTTTTTCCCTTCAACATTTTGCACCCACTCATGCTCCTTTGTGTAGGAAAGATGCCCTGGAATATTGCTCACTCGTTTTCCTTCCTGACTATTCGTGAACCGATTTCCCTAAGTTCAGAGATTCCAGTTCTAGCGTATCCCACCCCGGTCCACAAATAGAGACCAATCCCCCATCCAGCAAAAGCCCAACCGGCTATAAAAGCAACTTCCGAAAATTCCCCGCCGGCTCCACCGGCGAGAAGTAGAAGTGGAAGCGCATAAAGCAGATTGAATGTTGCCGCCTTGCCGAGATATGTAACTTTAAAGGGATTGATATTTTTTCGTTTCATTACAAGTAGCAAAATCCCAAGAATCAAATCGCGTAGCACGATTAGCGCAAGTACCCAGAGAGGAATGGAATCGGTGAGATACATCGCGACTAAAACGCTCGCTATGTAGAGACGATCAACGGCCGGATCCAATAGTTCACCTAACCGGCTCTCTTGCTTTAGCGCCCGCGCCAACTTTCCATCAAGGTAATCGGTCGCCCCACCGATAACCAGCACAAGAACTGCCCAGGAATACTTTGCCTCGGAGACTAGAAAGAGGAAGAGTGGGATTCCCGCAGCCCGAAGCAGGGTCAGTAAATTAGGAATTGTCACCAGCGCC
The DNA here is from genome assembly GCA_010032085.1 of Actinomycetota bacterium. Taxonomy (GTDB): domain Bacteria; phylum Actinomycetota; class Actinomycetes; order Nanopelagicales; family Nanopelagicaceae; genus MAG-120802. The sequence goes on along the minus strand of RGYL01000079.1, from coordinate 2,846 downwards.
TTAATTTCCAGCTCTCCCCCTCAAACGCTACGAATCTTGAAGAAAGTCGGGACGACAGGATTTGAACCTGCGACCACATGACCCCCAGCCATGTGCGCTACCAAGCTGCGCTACGTCCCGTAATTGAATAGTACCTATTGGCTCGCTTTCGAATTGACCCGCTATCTAACTTCTTTGAGATTAGCGCTCCCGAAGGCGCACTGAGATGCGGATCGGTGAACCTGAGAATCCAAACTCTTCCCTTAGACGTCTTTCGATAAATCGTCTATAGCTTGACTCGAGGAAATCAGATGCAAAGATGATGAATGTGGGCGGTTCGATTCCTGCCTGGGTTGCAAAGAGGATTTTTGGTTGCTTTCCACCCCTCACAGGTGGCGGGTTGGAACTTACAAGCTGGCCGAGGAATGCATTGAGTTTGCCCGTTGGAACTCGATACTCCCACCCCGCGAGCGCCCGTTCGACCGCCGGAATCAATCGATCCTTATGCCACCCGGTCTTCGCCGAGAGGTTGATCCGTTCTGCCCACTCGACCTGATCCAGATTGCGATCTATCTCCCGTTCTAATTGAAGCCGTCGATCCTCATCAAGAAGATCCCATTTATTCATAACAACGACTATCGCCTTACCGGCCTCTTCTGCCATCGCGATTATCCGCAGATCTTGTTCAGTCATAGTCGCTGAAGCATCAAGGACTATCACAACAACTTCAGCGTTTTCTATCGCCCGTTCGGTTCGCAGTGCGGCGTAATAATCGGTGCCGCTGGCTTGGTGGGCGCGTCGCCGAATTCCGGCGGTATCGATAAATCTCCAAGTTTTTCCATCAACATCGATCAATTCATCAATCGGGTCGCGGGTTGTCCCCTCCGCGTCATCCACGAGAGCTCGATACTCGCCTGCAAAAGTATTAAGCAGTGAACTTTTCCCAACATTAGGTCGTCCAACAATTGCAATCTTTCGAAACCCATCCGATATGCGACCACGGCCAACTTCAGGCAATCTTGCAACTATTTGATCTAGAAGATCGCCACTTCCTCGCCCATGTGCCGCTGAAACAAAAAAAGGCTCGCCTAATCCGATGTTCCAAAGTTGGTGAGCATCAAGCTCATCTTTTTCAGAATCTACTTTATTAGCAATTAGCATCGTGTCTACCTTGCTTCGCCGCAGAACATCCACTAATTCTTTCTCTTCACTTTGCGCGCCCACATGAGAATCAACTACAAAAAGAATCAAATCTGCTTCACCTATTGCACTCGCGGCCGCGTCGGATATTTTCAGAGCTATGCCTTCGGCCGTAGGTTCCCAGCCTCCGGTATCCATAATTGTGAACTTTCTACCGTTCCACTCTGCATCGTACTTAACTCGATCACGAGTTACGCCAGGAGTGTCTTCAATGATCGCCTCGCGCCCACCAATGATTCGATTGACTAGCGTTGATTTTCCGACATTGGGCCGACCTATAACTGCAACTACAGGAAGACCGAGTAGTGAACGCTGTTTGAGAATATTCCAGATGTACTCGATCGTCTCCTCAAGACTTAAATGAGTCGAATCAACCAGAATCGCGTCTTCGGCCTTGCGCAGAGGAGATGAGGTGCGGGAGCTATCCATCTGATCGCGAGATGCAAGAGATCCGGCGATCTCTTCAACTCCTCCCCCATCAATTTCCAAATTGGCAAATTCCGCACTTCTTCTAGCCGCACGTTTTTCAATATCGGCCTGTAGGAATATTTTTACTTGAGAATTTGGCGCTACGACGGTTCCGATATCTCTTCCTTCAACGACGATCCCACTCGCAGCGCTATCAATTATCTTCCGTTGCAGTTTAAGGAGCTCACTTCGCAGTCCTGGCCAAGCGCTTACTTCGCTTACTTTAGAAGTTACCCGCTCTTCTCTTATCTCCCGAGTTAATTCCTTATTATCCAGAAAAACTCTTGGGTGGTTTGGATCTGTAAGAAACTTAATTTCTTTTTGCTTCAAGGCATTAAGTAATTCATTCTCATTCTTTGCGTCTATCTCTAAAGCCAACCAGGTTGCTGCTCTATACAAAGCGCCGGTATCCAGGTAACTCCAATTCGCTCTACTTGCCAGCCCCTTGGATGTTGAGGATTTTCCCGCCCCACTCGGTCCATCCATTGCTACAACAACTATTTTGCTTCGCCATGTCATTGTTGGTGAACTCTCCAGCCTTTTGCAAGTAAATGCTCATATAGCTTTGATGAGTCGGCTTGAGATAAAGATAGTTTTATCAACCCAGTTTCTTGATTGGGCGAATGCTCGAGGGATAAGTCCTCAACGTTTGCCGCAACCTCTGCGCATTCATTAAATAACGCTCCTAGTTGCCCGGGTCGATCCTCGATCACAACACTTAAGTGAGAATATTCGCGCGGCTTGCCACCATGCTTACCGCTAAGTCTGCCTTGAACGAAATTGCCGGCCCTAAAAATGTCAATCAATTTAGCTTTATCTTTCGATTCAATTGCCACCTCTATCTCTTCCAGAAATTTCGAGAAATCTCTAAGCCCGGTGACAACTTCTTTAGAGTTAGAGAGAAGAATCTCGCTCCATAGATTTCCATTTGAACCAGCGAGACGGAGCATGTCGCGAAGTCCTTGTCCAGAGAGCTCAATCCCCTCACCACTACTTTCAACTAAACGAGCTAGAGAGGTGCTCAAAATCTGTGGGATATGGGAGATGCGCGCAAAGAGACGATCATGCTCACTTGGATCCATCCGATAAGGGGTTGCTCCGAGATCGCGGATAAATGATTCAACCTCGTTTATTCGCTCACTCGAATTGGTAGGCGACGGGGTCAGAATCCAGGCTCTTCCAAAGAAAAGATCGCTGCG
>RGYL01000078.1 GCA_010032085.1 Actinomycetota bacterium | reverse complement strand
GCAAAGGAATCCTTAATTAGCTCTAAATACCAATCACATACCTCATCCCAGGCGAAGTGATAAAGAGCATCGGATGCTTTAGCAAACTCAAAACTTTCATAGAGAGAATCGACTTCATTAATAGTGGTATCAAGAAGATTCAATATCCAACGATCTACATGGTTCAACTCATCGCGATTTGGAAGCTTGCCTTCGATAGTCGCGCCATTCATAATGGCAAAACGCGTTGCATTCCAAACCTTGGTCGCAAAGTTTCTTGCGCCGGCAATCCACTCATCGGCGAGTGCCTGGTCAGTTCCAGGGTTCGCTCCACGAGCGAGGGCAAAGCGCAGTGCATCCGCACCGTACTTGTCCATAAACTCAAGTGGATCAATAACATTGCCTTTTGATTTTGACATCTTCTTTCCATGTTTGTCTCTGACTAATCCATGAAGCGCAATAACATCAAAGGGCTGCTTTCCATCCATCGCAAAGAGTCCAAATATCATCATGCGCGCTACCCAGAAAAAGAGGATGTCATATCCAGTTACGAGAACGCTTGTGGGATAAAACTTTGCTAAATCTTCGCTCTTAGCTGGCCAACCAAGGGTTGAGAATGGCCACAGTGCAGAGGAAAACCAGGTATCAAGGACATCTTCATCTTGCGTCCATCCCAAAGGCGCTTTCTCACCAGGTCCCACAACTTCCATCTCGCCATTAGGTCCATACCAAACCGGAATTCGATGTCCCCACCAGAGTTGGCGTGAAATACACCAATCATGCATATTGTCGACCCAATCAAAATACCTTGGCTCTAATTCTTTTGGTGAGATGACAACGCGCTCATCGCGAACGGCATCTCCAGCCAATTTGGCAAGTGGGGCAACCTTCACAAACCATTGCATTGAAAGTCTTGGTTCGACAATCGTGTTGCAACGCGAGCAATGTCCAACGCTATGTTTGTATGGACGTTTCTCCCAACCAAGTAATCCATCGGCTCTAAGTTGTTCAACGACTGCTTTACGGGCAGCAAATCGATCCATTCCATCGAATTGAGTACCAGTGCCTTCCATAACGCCCGCCTCATTCATGATGATGATCATGGGAACGTTATGGCGTAGGCCCATCTCAAAGTCATTTGGATCATGTGCCGCAGTTACCTTCACCGCTCCGGTTCCGAACTCTGGATCTACTAAATCATCAGCAACAATTGGAATCATCCGGTTTACGTAAGGAAGGCGGACTTTTTTGCCAATCATTCCTTTATAACGTTCATCATTCGGATTAACTGCTACCGCTCCATCGCCAAGCATGGTTTCAGGACGAGTTGTCGCAATAAATACATGGTCACCGTCTAAATCGCCATAACGTATCTGGACAAACTCACCATCAATCTCTTGATAATCAACTTCGATATCAGAAAGCGCGGTGCGACAGCGAACGCACCAATTAATGATGCGCTCGGCGCGGTAAATCAGACCGGCATCGTAGAGTCGCTTAAAAATAGTGAGTACCGCTTCTGAGAGCCCTTCATCCATCGTGAAACGCTCGCGGCTCCAATCAACGCTATCGCCAAGTCGTTTCATCTGTCCGAGAATTGCTCCGCCCGATTCCGCTTTCCACTCCCAGACTTTCTTTACAAACTCTTCGCGCGTGAAATCGTGGCGACTCTTGCCTTGCTCAGCAAGTTTGCGTTCAACAACATTTTGCGTCGCGATTCCTGCGTGATCCATTCCTGGTAACCAGAGAGTCTCAAAACCCTTCATCCGTTTCATTCGAATCAATATGTCTTGCAAGGTGTGATCTAAGGCGTGGCCAATATGCAAACTTCCCGTCACATTTGGTGGTGGAATTACGATGCAGAACGGCGGTTTATCTGACTTTGAATCGGCAGTGAAATAGCCGGCCTTCAACCACTTCTCATACAGCGCGCCCTCGATATCTTGCGGTGCGAAATTTGAGGGTAAGTCAGCCATAAGACGGAAATTCTACCGAGGCTTACGCAGTCTTCTCTTCTCCACGTTTGCCAGTGCGCTTCACGCTATTCGGTCCGCGCTCCATGTAAATAGGAGCAGATTTGGTCTTTATCACCTCAGCGGTGACTACAACTTTGCCAATCTCTTTCTTGCTCGGGACTTCATACATAACTGGAAGCAAGATCTCCTCCATGATTGCGCGAAGTCCGCGCGCACCCGTGCCTCTTGCAATCGCTTGGTCTGCGATTAACTCAAGAGCATCAGTCGCAATTTCAAGTTCGACATCATCCATATCGAATAAGTGTTGATATTGCTTTACTAGAGCATTCTTTGGCTCGGTAAGTATTTGAAGGAGCGCTGCTCTATCTAGGCTCTCGACGGATGTGACGATAGGAAGGCGCCCAATAAACTCAGGAATCATGCCGAATTTCAAGAGATCCTCCGGCATCACTTCAGCAAATGAATCAACTTTCTCGTTCTCCCCAACAACCTTAAGGGCCGCATTGAATCCAACTCCGGCTTTGCCCTTTCTCGCTTCAATGATCTTCTCTAGCCCAGCAAAAGCTCCGCCGACAATAAAGAGAACATTTGTCGTATCGATTTGAATGAATTCTTGATGTGGATGCTTTCTTCCGCCTTGTGGTGGAACAGAGGCAGTTGTGCCCTCAAGGATCTTAAGGAGCGCTTGTTGTACGCCTTCGCCAGATACATCTCGAGTTATTGATGGGTTTTCGCTCTTACGTGCGACCTTATCGATCTCATCGATGTAAATAATTCCGGTCTCAGCCTTCTTAACATCAAAATCAGCAGCTTGAATTAGCTTAAGCAAGATGTTCTCAACATCTTCACCAACATATCCAGCTTCAGTTAGCGCAGTCGCATCAGCGATTGCGAATGGAACATTTAGCATGCGAGCAAGAGTCTGGGCTAAAGCGTCTTACCGCATCCTGTTGGACCCAGTAACAAGATATTGCTCTTGGCGAGTTCTACTCCATCTTCGCGGCGACGATCACCGGTCTTAATTCTCTTATAGTGGTTGTAAACAGCAACCGAGAGTGATTTCTTCGCGCGATCTTGGCCGATCACATATTGATCTAGAAAGTCATATATTTCCTGTGGCTTAGGTAATTCCTGCAAACCAAGGCCAGATGCCTCATTTAATTCGTCTTCGATAATCTCGTTACAGAGATCGATGCACTCATCGCATATATAAACACCAGGGCCAGCAATTAATTTCTTGACTTGCTTCTGGGTCTTGCCGCAGAAGGAACACTTAAGCAGGTCGCCGCTTTCACCGATGCGAGTCACAATTGCCAACTTTCACTAGGGAAGGCTCTAATCGTAGATTCGCGAAGACCGCTAATGTGGGCGAAACCTGTTCGCCCTAAGAGGAATTACTTCTTTGAAGAAGCTTTTCTGCTTGCAAGGATCTGATCGATAAGTCCGTACTCAACAGCCTCAGCCGAGGTAAGGATTTTGTCGCGTTCAATGTCCTTTGCAATCTCTTCTTTACTCTTCTTCGAGTGCTTAGCCAGCATCACTTCAAGAAGTTCACGCATTCGCAAAACTTCTTTGGCTTGAATCTCAATGTCGGAACCTTGTCCGCCACCTTCGCTATAAGGCTGGTGGATGAGTATTCGAGAGTGCTCAAGTGCATATCGCTTCCCAGCAGTTCCACCCGCCAAGAGAACGGCCGCAGCTGAAGCAGCTTGTCCAAGGCAGATAGTCATAACATCGGGGCGAACGAATTGCATGGTGTCATAAATTGCGGTTAACGCCGTGAATGATCCTCCGGGCGAATTTATATACATCATGATGTCGCGATCAGGATCCATAGATTCAAGAGT
>RGYL01000077.1 GCA_010032085.1 Actinomycetota bacterium | reverse complement strand
GAAAACCGCGTTGATGAACAACTTGCAAAGGCTCTTGATCGAAAGGTCTATCTGCCTTCTGGTGGTTCATTAGTTATTGATAGAACCGAAGCGATGATTGTTATCGACGTAAACACCGGTAAATTCATCGGTAAAGGCGGTAATCTCGAAGAGACAGTCACTAAGAACAATCTTGAAGCTGCCGAGGAAATTGCACGCCAACTTAGATTGCGCGACTTAGGTGGAATCATTGTTATTGACTTCATTGATATGGTCCTTGAATCAAATCGTGAACAAGTACTTCGAAGACTTGTTGAATGTCTTGGTCGCGATCGCACCAAGCATCAAGTCGCCGAAGTAACTTCACTTGGTCTCGTTCAGATGACTCGAAAGAGAGTGGGTCAAGGATTAATAGAAGCATTCTCAACAATTTGCGAGAGTTGTGCAGGTCGCGGAATCCATGTTCACATGGAGCCAGTTGATAAACGAAAGCTCGATCGCGAGATCAAGCCAACTGGAGTAGCTGATAACCAAGAACCTAGTGTCGAATCTGATCTCTCCAAAGAAGAAGTTTCGGAGAAGGTAGAAGTGAAGAGCGATGCAGACGAGGGCGATAAGCCCAAGTTTGGCCGTCGTCGCCGTCGAGCCTCCTCCTCAGGGGTGCTAACCCCGAGTTCGTAGGGTCCGGTTTGACCCCTACCGCGCTCAATCCGTAACCTATGCCCCTGCTCACCCCGCACTTTGGGCGTGACTAAAAAAGAAGTTAAGGAAGGAAAATCGTGTACGCAATCGTTAAGGCTGGCGGGCGCCAGGAAAAGGTGGCCGTTGGTGACACGGTATTTGTAGATCGAATTGAGGCTGCGCCTGGTTCGACCGTTACCTTCCCAGCAGTTTTAGTTGTTGATGGCGATGCTGTCACTTCAGACCCAAAGATTCTCTCCGGCGTAAAAGTAACTGGCGAAGTTGTATCAGAAGTTAAAGGTCCAAAGATTCACATCCTTCGCTACAAGGCAAAGACCGGTTATCGCCGTCGTCAAGGTTTCCGTTCAAAAAATACCCGCGTGAAGATCACCGCGATCAACGGTGTGAAGTAAGGAGCGAAAAGAAATGGCATCCAAAAAAGGCGTCTCCTCGACACGAAATGGTCGCGATTCGAATCCACAGTTTCTTGGCATCAAGCGCTTCGGTGGCCAAGTCGTAAACAGCGGCGAGATTCTTGTTCGCCAACGTGGCACCAAGTTTCACCCAGGTAAGAATGTCGGTATCGGTAAAGATGACACGCTTTTCGCACTCGCTTCTGGCGCAGTCGAATTTTCAAATGCACGCGGTCGTCGCGTTGTAAATATCGTTCCGGTTTCGTAACAGACGGACTTTAGAGGGACGGGTCCGTTGCGACGGGCCCGTTTTTCATTTTCTAGGAGAGGAGCGTCATGGCTACATTCGTAGATCGTGTGACGCTTCACGCTGCCGCGGGTAAAGGCGGCGACGGTTGTATCTCAGTACATCGAGAAAAGTTTGTTCCACTAGGTGGTCCAGATGGCGGAAGTGGTGGGCGGGGCGGGGATGTAATTCTCGTAGTTGATTCGGATGTAACAACGCTCCTTGACTTTCATCATTCGCCACATAGAAGTGCAACATCTGGTCGCCAAGGCCATGGAGCGCTAAAGAATGGCGCTGATGGTGAAGATTTAATTCTTGGCGTTCCAAATGGAACTGTAGTTCTTACAAAAGATGGAAAGGTGCTCGCTGATTTGATTGGTGTTGGCACGCGCTTTATCGCGGCAAAAGGTGGCCAAGGTGGATTAGGTAATGCTGCGCTCTCATCTTCTAGACGGCGCGCACCTGGGTTTGCACTCCTTGGTGAGCCAGGCGAGAAGCGAACTCTTGTCCTTGAACTCAAATCAGTTGCAGATATTGGATTAATTGGTTTTCCTAGCGCTGGAAAATCCTCATTGATCGCAGCAATTTCTGCGGCTCGACCAAAGATTGCTGATTACCCATTTACAACACTTGCCCCAAATCTTGGCGTGGTTCAAGCAGGAGATTCTCGCTTTACTGTTGCCGATGTTCCTGGATTAATTCCTGGCGCATCGGAAGGCAAAGGCCTTGGCCTTGAATTTCTGCGCCATGTAGAGCGATGCGCCGCCCTCGTTCACGTACTTGATTGCGGAACGCTTGAAAGTAACCGAGACCCAATTAAAGATTTTGAAATCATAGAACGCGAGTTAAAGAACTACTCAGCAGATTTAAGTGATCGCCCAAGGATTATTGCTTTAAATAAAATTGACCTTCCAGATGGGCAAGCGATTGCAGATATGGTCGAGCCACAATTCAAAGAGCGCGGTTTCGAGGTTTATAAGATTTCGGCCGCTGCTCGCCTTGGCTTACAAGAACTTCTCTACGCGATGGCGCGTACCGTTAAGAGTTATCGAAGCTCACAAATTCTCGATGAGAAAACACGGATTGTTCTTCGCCCCACCCCAGTAGATGATCGGGGCTTCAAGGTTCACGCCAACGAAGATGGCTCTTTTACAGTAATTGGTGCAAAACCTGAGCGTTGGGTCCACCAAACCAACTTTTCTAATGCCGAAGCGATTGGTTACCTTGCAGATCGATTAGCGAGCCTTGGCGTAGAGAGAGAACTATTTAAGCTTGGCGCAAAAGCTGGGGATGAAGTGCGAATTGGAAGTGATGATGATGCCGTTGTATTTGATTGGGAACCAACAATTGAAGCTGGCGCTGAGTTGCTATCTGGTCCTCGCGGCGACGATATGCGCATCCCACGTGGTTGGGAGAAATTTGATGAAGAAGCAATCGATCAATTAGATGATGAAGAGTTAGCACAACAGTGGGAGTATCAAGTTGCCGACCCAACTAGCCCAAAGGTTGAAGGTGAGGGGAGATGAGTAAGAGAGTTGTAATAAAGATCGGCTCATCTTCTTTAACTGGTGCCGAGGCGCAAGGTTTAAGCGCATCAGCTGTTGATAAATTAGTTGATGCTGTTGCGAGTCTAAAGAATTCAGGTTCAGAAGTTGTAATTGTTTCATCGGGAGCAATCGCTGCTGGACTTTCGCCTCTCGGACTTACCTCTCGCCCAAAGGACCTTGCTACCCAACAAGCTGCCGCATCTGTTGGACAGGGCTTGTTGGTTCACCGATACACCGAATCCCTTGCGCGCTACTCGATTGTGGCTTCACAAGTTTTGCTAACTATCGATGATGTAGTTCGCCGTTCTCATTACCAAAATGTGCAACGAACTCTCACCAAACTTCTACAACTCGGTGTAGTTCCCATCATCAATGAGAATGACTCGGTCGGTACGCAAGAAATTAGGTTTGGCGATAACGACCGTATTGCAGCGCTTGTTTCACATTTAATTGGTGCGGATTTGTTAATTCTGGTGACCGATGTTGATGGCCTTTATGACGCACCTCCTTCGCAACCTTCCGCAAAAGTCATTTCTGAAGTAAGCGATTTAAACTCAATCTCCTCCTTGGATATTGGCGGCGCTGGCTCAAAAGTAGGAAGTGGCGGAATGGTCACAAAAATTGAAGCAGCACGAATTGCTACGGGTGCGGGAATTCCAATGTTGCTAACTTCGCTAGCGAAAGTAAAAGCGGCAATCGAAGGTGAGAAAGTCGGCACTTTATTTAAAGCGACAACTGATAAGAAGCCTTCTCGACTTCTCTGGTTAGCTCACGCATCGACTCCACAAGGAGCGCTTCATATTGATACCGGAGCGGCGCAAGCTTTGCTTGAGCGGGGAGTCTCACTCCTTCCTGCAGGAGTCACCAAGGTTGACGGTGAATTTAGCGCGGGGGATACCGTTGAAATTGTCGCCCCAGATGGAAAGGTCATTGCACGAGGCCTGGTTGGCTTTGACTCGCAGGA
>RGYL01000076.1 GCA_010032085.1 Actinomycetota bacterium | reverse complement strand
CGGTGTTTCGATATAGCGATAAGAGATATCAGCGAGGGCAAAGACAATAAGCACTCGAAGGGAATATAGAGCCCAATCGTCCCCAACTAGATCAAGTGAAGGACGGGTTAATTGAAATACGATCCAATGCCATAAGTAAATACCGTAGGAACGCTCACCAATCCAAAGCGCCGGCTTTGTACTTAACAAAGGTGCAAATCTAGAAGCGGGGTGAATTACCGAGATTAATGTCGCGCAACCAAAGATTGCAGTTAGAGGAAAGGCGACTCGATAAAGAGTCGGATCACTCTCGTTGATAAATAGGAATGCACTTAGCAAACCCAAGAATCCAAAAACTCCAATTAAGTCGATGAAGTCCTGCGCCCGCTTCGTTATTTCTTTCGTTAAATTTTGTGGTTTCCAACTTACGGCGAGTGCCGCACCAAGAAACAATCCAATTGAGTGCGTATCTGTCCCGAAATACACATGACTAACAGCTGATTCTCTTATATCAATCTGTATCGAGTAGACGAAGAGCGCGATGCCAGATGCAAGGGCGATGGCAAGTGCAACAAGTGAGATATTTTTCTTACCAAAGTAGCGTAGAACGAAGAGCAGCACTAGGGGCCAAATGAGATAGAACTGCGCCTCAACCGCAAGAGACCAGGTGTGCTGCAACAAAGGGGGGCGACCGATTGCTTCAAAATAATCTTGTTGGCGATTTACTAGTGCCCAATTCATGGTTCCGGTAAAGACATAGGGGAGATCGCTAAGGAATCGCCTGACAGTTTCTGGGGCGTAGACGCCAATGTAGATGGTTGTGAAAATGACCATCGCGATTAAAGCCGGAAGAAGTCTTCGTACTCGCGAGAGGTAGAAAGCTCTTAAATCAAGGCCACCAGAGCGTTCGATTGAATCCAATATAAGTCCGGTTATTACATAACCAGAGATAACGAAGAAGAGATCTACACCTAGAAACCCACCTGGAATCCAATCAATGCCGAGGTGATAGAGAAGTACCGCTATGACTGCGACTGCGCGTAATCCATCTACTGATTGGATATAGCGATTACTGCTGGTGGACATCACCGGCGCGACTTAGATTTGGCTTTCTTGCTCCCAGCTTTTTTCTTTGATTTTGTGCTCGATTTCTTTCCGCTTGGAGCCTGGGAGTCAGTTTTTGCGGCTACGCCACTATTTGATTGGGCCGCGGCGATACGGGCAGCAACTTTGCTATCACCTGTTGGAGTTCCATCTGGTCGAATTGCCTCGGTAACTTGCTTCTGCAGGTCAGTCAATTTTGTAAAGGCTGAATCAAGTCTTTGGCGAGATTGATTTATCGCAGACTCGGCAGCATCTAAGGATTGGCTCTGTATGCGATAGAGACGTTCTGCTTCAGAGATTACTTGTGATAACCAGGTTCTATATTCGGCAACTTCAGTAGTTGCACTCTGTACAAGACGATCAGCCTCTTTCTTGGCACTACTTGTAAGAGCATTTGCTTCACGTTTGCGATTTGCGACTAAATCTTCACCTTCACGTTCCGCAGTTGCGATGATATCGGCCGCGTCGGCTTCCGCTGCTTCAATATATTTACGGCCACGACTCTCTGCGCTAGATAGTGTTGATTTCGCCTTTGCCTCAGCGCTCTCGATTGCTGCAGCGGCGCTCTTCTTACTTTCATTCAAGACTCGTTCGGCATTTGAATTTGCCTTTGATTCGCGTTGTTGCGCTGTCTTAATGATTGACATCGCAGTTTCGGTAGCAAGGATTTCAAACTCTTCCTTGGTAAGTGCGGTTATATCTCGGCGCGAGCGCAACTCTTGGAGTTGTGACTCTAATTCGCGGATGCGTTCTAGCGAAGACGTACTCGAATTCAATGGCTTATCTTTTCCTTCATCTTCACCTTTGAAGCCAACCCAAGATAAAAAATTCTTATCCGACATGACCTGCCTCCGTCTTTTCTAACTTCTTGATTCTGGTGCGGGAGGTGGGACTTGAACCCACACGTCCGAAGACACAGGTTCCTAAGACCTGCGTGTCTGCCATTTCACCACTCCCGCGAGAAGGATGAGAAGAATACCCAGTAATCCACGGGGCGAAAACCCCGTGATTGGACGCATCAACTAAGTAGCGGTTGCGCCCCGCCTTGAAATCGCATCGATTGTCGCCGAGATGAGAAGAACTGCTCCGGTCACCATGAACTTGATTCCTGCGGGATAACCAAGGAGAGCCATTCCATTATCGATTACCGCAACAACAAGTCCACCAAGGATGGCATCACTTACTTTTCCTTTACCACCGAAGAGGCTAGTTCCGCCGATGACTGCTGCGCCGACTGCGTAAAGAAGTGTGGAACTGCCACCAGTTGTTGGCGAGATTGAATTTGCTCGCGAAACGAAAATCATTCCGGCAACAGCAGCAAAACCAGAACAGATCATGAAAGCGGAAATTCGCACCATTCTGACATTTATACCTGCGCGGCGGGCAGCTTCAGCATTTCCGCCGACAGCATAAATGTGTAGACCAAAGGAAGTTCTAGTCAATACAAAAGTTGCGCCAACTAAGAGAACGAGAATTACTGGAACAACATATGGAATTCCACGAAGACTTACGAGATCTGGATTGTTACTTCGCTCAACGGTGAGCGCAAAAGTCGCGACTGCACCGATTGAAACTAAACCAAGAGTTTTGATTAACCAGAATTTGAAGAGACTATCTACTAATCCGGCTCTGCGTCGTTTCGCAAATTTCCATAGCCCAGTGAGGATGTAGAGCCCAGAAGTCACAATGAAGAAAATCCAACTTGCCGAGACCGATAAATTCTTATTCTCAACGGCAAGAATCACCGGATCTTCAATTCGAATTGTGCCGCCCTCTCCAACTAGAAGAAGAAGTAGACCTTGAAATGCAAGGAAGGTTGCAAGCGTTACTACGAATGATGGAATCTTTAGTTGGGCTACGAGGTATCCGATAGCGGCACCCAGAACAACTCCAACGAGGATGCTGATTGGAAAAGCGATATACCAGGCATAGTCCATCTCGGTAATCAAAATAACAAGCACCGCACCACAAACTCCTGCGGCATAACCTGCGGATAGGTCGATTTCACCTAGTAGAAGTACAAAAACTAAGCCCATCGCAATGACTGTTACCGCAGCTGCTTGCGTTAAGAGGTTTGCGAAATTACCTGGGGTTAAGAAGACCGAACTCATGGAACCAAAGACAACGCATAGAACTAGTAGGCCCAAAATTGCAGGAAGGGCGCCAACTTGGCCAGCCTTTACCCGGCTCGCCCAATCGCGAAGCGACTTCTCAATTGTGATCTGTTCGCTCATTATTTTGACCCCGCAGATGCTTCAGCTTTACCGGTTGTTATTAAGCGAACCACATCACCTTGAGAGACCGAATTCTTATCGACTTGTGCCGCCATAGTTCCGAGATACATAGCAGCAATATTGTCTGCGACTTGAAAGACATCATTTAAATTATGGCTAATTACGATTACTGCCAAACCATTATCGGCAAGTTGGCGCACCAACTTCAATACCTGTTCAGTCTGTGCAACACCGAGCGCTGCAGTTGGTTCATCAAGAATTACTACTTTGCTATTCCACAAAACGGCACGCGCAATAGCGACGGTTTGACGTTGACCACCGCTGAGAGATGCGACTTTTTGTCGAATTGATTTCACAGTCCGCACACTCAAGCCATCAAGTGTCTTTTTCGCGAGGGATTCCATATGTGATTCGTTTAAAGTTACGCCGCTCTTCTCTTCGCGGCCGAGAAACATGTTATGAACGATATCTAGATTGTCACAGAGAGCTAGATCTTGATAAACAATCTCAATTCCAAGGGCAGTGGCATCACGCGGCCCTGCGATAGTTACTTTATTTCCTTCGAAGATAAATTCGCCGGTCTC
>RGYL01000075.1 GCA_010032085.1 Actinomycetota bacterium | reverse complement strand
TTCTAAATACGGAGAGCACTCGTATTGGACGCTCAACGGAAAGTGAGATCTTCCTCGATGATGTCACAGTGTCTAGAAAGCATGCACGGATTTTCAAAGAGGGAAGAAGCTTTAATTTAGAAGACTTGGGAAGCTTAAATGGAACATACCTAAATGGTGCGATCGCTTCAAAATCAGAATTAAAAGATGGCGATGAGATACAAATTGGAAAATTTAGAATGCATTTTTTCTCTGGAAAGGTTAAGTAGATGAGCGTTCCGGCCCGTGCGCATTTGAGTATCGGAGAAGTTTTAGCAAAATTACGGGGGGACTTCCCAGACATCACAATCTCTAAAATTCGTTTCCTTGAATCGGAAGGATTAATCGAGCCGCACAACGCACCCCCTCGGGATATCGTAAATTCACAACTCCTGATTTGGAGAGATTGCGTTATGTCTTGCTAGCGCAACGAGATCACTATTTGCCGTTGAAAGTGATAAAAGAGAATCTCGATGCGCTCGATCGTGGCCTTGAACCTGCCCAAACTTCCGGTGGCTCACCTACACCGCGGATTCTTCCGGTTGATGCAGTTGTCGCGCCTTCGGCATTTGCTGAACAGAGCGATCTGCGATTGTCCCGTGAGGAACTCTTGAAGAGCGCAGAAATTTCTGAGGAACAATTAGGTGAGCTAGAAAGTTATGGTTTAGTTGCTGCAAGAGGCAAACACTTTGATGGAGATGCGCTAATGATTGCAAAGGTTGTGGGCGAGTTAGCTGCTTTCGGAATTGAAGGTAGACACTTACGTGCCTTTAAAACTTCGGCCGACCGCGAGGTTGGTTTAGTTGAACAGGTAATCACGCCATTGCTTCGACAGAAAAATACTGACTCCAAAGCCCGGGCCGAAGAGGTGGCCAGAGAGATCGCATCCTTATCAATTCGACTCCACGCTTCATTAGTTCGCGCGGGTCTGCATCGAGCGAAATGAGTTTTCAAGCCCTAGATGTGATAGGGGTCCGGGTTGAGATGCCTTCTAACCAACCCATCGTTCTGCTCAAGGAGATAGGTGGCGTGCGATATCTGCCGATCTGGGTCGGCGCAGTTGAGGCAACATCGATTGCTTTCGCTCAACAAGGAGTACAACCCCCGCGCCCACTTACGCACGATCTACTAAAAGACATCCTCACCGCTCTTAACGTCGGGGTAGATTCAATCCACCTCACGGAACTAAAGGACGGGGTTTTCTACGCGAAAATCAATCTCAACGGCGGGGTCTCGGTTTCGGCTAGACCTAGCGATGCAATCGCCCTGGCCCTTCGAACCGGCTCTCCGATACTGGCAAGCGAGGAGCTTCTCAAAGATGCTGGCATAGAGATCCCGGATCAGGCAGAGGACGAGGTTGAAAAGTTTAAGGAGTTCCTCGAAGGGATTAATCCGGAGGATTTCAAGGCTTAGAACTCTAAAGTGTTACTTGAGATTTAGAGTGTGTCGGTGATTGATGTCGACTGCATCCCGTCTTACCGTTATGCCACTTGAGTGAGAGGCTTCCCCCTGTGAATGAGATTGGCTATCGCGGAGCTACCGCTTGTAACGCCGCTGGAATCTCCTATCGCCAACTTGATTATTGGGCTCGTACCGGACTTGTTGAACCCACCGTCCGTAGCGCTACGGGTTCAGGATCGCATCGACTTTATGGATTTAGGGACATTCTCGTTTTAAAGATTGTGAAGCGTTTACTCGATGCGGGTGTTTCTCTGCAGAATATTCGAAGTGCGGTGAAGCATCTTCGTGAGCGCGGGATCGAAGACTTAGCACGAATTACCTTGATGAGCGATGGCTCTTCGATTTATGAATGCACTAGCTCGGAGGAGATTTTTGATCTTCTCCAGGGCGGTCAAGGCGTCTTTGGAATCGCGGTTGGAAAAGTGTGGAGCGAGGTCGAAGGTTCCCTTACCCACCTGCAGGGTGAAGATCTCGATGATGGAAGCATCGTCGCCGGAGCGGGCGATGATGAATTAGCTGCACGTCGCAAGATGCGCGGCGTATCTTGAGCCGGCGTTAACTTAACTAAAGCCCTATTCTTCTCGCCGTGGCTCGGCGTCAATTCTCCGATCGGCATATCGGACCTTCTTCAGAGCAGATTGCAACGATGTTGCATGAGTTGGGATATTCCCGTCTTGAAGATTTCATCTCTGATGTTCTTCCCGAATCGATCAAATTAACCGAAGTTTTTGGGCAGACTTTGCCCGAGCCGGCTTCAGAACCCGAGACAATTAATGAATTAAGGGCGCTCGCAAGCAAGAATCGAGAGTTAACTTCTTTGATTGGAATGGGTTACTACGGAACTTATACCCCTCCGGTTATCCTGCGAAATGTCCTTGAGAACCCAGCTTGGTACACGGCATATACGCCCTATCAACCAGAAATTTCACAAGGAAGACTTGAAGCGCTTTTTGCTTTTCAAACCATGGTTAGCGATTTAACTGGTTTACCTATCGCAAATGCCTCGATGTTGGATGAGTCAACTGCCGCAGCCGAAGCAATGACACTTGCTCGCAGGGCATCTAAAGCGCCGGATGAAGCCAAGTTCCTAATGGATAAGGGGGTTCACCCTCAAACTAGAGCTGTAGTTTCAACTCGGGCTAAACCATTAGGAATTCAAGTTGTAGAAGCGGATATTCATAGCGCTGATTTAGATGATTGCTTTGCGCTATTGCTCCAATATCCCTGCACCTTTGGAACTCTGCCGGAACTAGTTGATCTAATGACGAGGGCAAAAGAGAAAAATGTCATGGTCATTATGGCCACTGATCTTCTTGCACTAACGCTGATCAAATCACCCGGTGAATGGGGCGCCGACATCGCAGTAGGTTCAGCGCAACGTTTTGGCGTACCGATGGGATTTGGGGGACCGCACGCGGGATTTCTAGCAGTTCGTGAAGGACTAGAGCGTTCTCTTCCAGGGCGTCTTGTCGGTCAGAGTATTGATTCAGCAGGAGATCCGGCGCTCCGCCTTGCATTACAAACTCGCGAGCAGCATATTCGTCGTGACAAAGCCACGAGCAACATATGTACGGCACAAGTACTCCTAGCAAATATCGCAGCACTCTACGCCGCTTGGCATGGACCGGAAGGTTTGCGAGAGATTGCTGTACGAACTCATAATTTGGCGCGAACTTTTGCGGGACATCTACGCCGCTCTGGTTTCAAACTCTTTAGCGAGACTTTCTTTGACACCATCTCATTTCAAGCCGATAACGCGGGTGCATTATTGGAGAGCGCTGCGCGAGTTGGTATAAATGTTCGTAGCGTTGAGGGTGGAATCTCCGTTTCATTCGATGAAACGAGCAATATGGAATTAGTTGAGAAGCTTGTACGCGCATGGGGATTGACTCCATCAAAGGGGGAGGGGATAGGAAGCATCCACGATCTACGTAAGAGTTCCTACCTTGCTCATCCAATTTTTAACTCTTATCACTCCGAAACTGCAATGCTTCGATATATAAGAACGCTATCGGATCGCGATCTTGCTCTAGACCGAACGATGATTCCACTGGGTTCATGTACGATGAAATTGAATTCCACAACTGAGATGGAGGCGATTACCTGGCCGGAGTTTGCAAATCTTCATCCATTTGCCCCCTCAAGCCAGAGCGCTGGAACTAGAGAATTAATCAAGGAGCTGTCGCAGTGGCTGGTTGAAATCACTGGATATGACGCCGTTTCCTTACAACCGAACGCTGGTTCGCAAGGCGAGTTCGCTGGATTGCTTGCAATTCGAAATTATCTCGATAGCAAAGGGGAGTCTCAGCGCGATATCTGCTTGATTCCGTCGAGCGCCCATGGAACAAATGCCGCCAGCGCCGTTATGGCAGGCATGAAAGTGGTTGTGATTTCCTGTGATGAGCAAGGAAATGTCTCACTTAATGATTTAAAGGCGAAGATTGCCGAATACGGTGAGCGTCTTGCAGCGCTCATGGTTAC
>RGYL01000074.1 GCA_010032085.1 Actinomycetota bacterium | reverse complement strand
AAGGCCTCGCCATGGCGAATAACCATGCCTTGGATTTCAAAATTTGGTACCCATGAGCGAACCCAAGTTGTGGCTCCCGGTTGAGCGATTGCGATCTGATTCTTCGGTCCAGAAGGATGCTCATACGCATTTACTGGAAGTGTCTTTTCATGAGTTCCCCAGCCAAGTTCTGCAGGAGCGACTCCCTCTTCATAAAATCCCTCAACTGACCAGGTATTCACAAACTCGCCCCATTGCTTCGGACGATTCGTAACTTGAGTGTCACGTTCTGAGATGTGAATGACCTTTACATTTAATTTGTGAGCAAGTTGCTTATAGTCCTCACTTGTAAGGGCAGCTTCAACATCCTTGCCAACTTTTCCTTCTTTTAATCCTCGAGTTGCAATATCAACGAGTGATTTCTTAACTAAGTGCGAAACTAGCCCGGGATTTGCGCCATGCTCAACAATTGCGGTTGCTCCAGTCTTAGTCCAACGCGATTTCATATCGCGCATCCGCATGTGGCGGTAATAAAGAGTTCGCTCTAATGGGTGTTTATTCGCCCCACCTTCATATGGATCCCATTCTTCAATTGAGGTGTTTAGATACATGACTCCGTGGTCATAGCACCATTGCAAAATCGTATTGGCATCAATATTCCAAGCAAGATCAAGGAGGAAATCTCCAGCTTTTAAGTATTTAGAGAGTTGGGCATCGATATTTCCACGCGTTATCTGATCTTGTACATAAGTAGCGCCTTTATCTAGCGCATCTTTTACGCGAGCGCGATTGTCGCGCTGGTCCATAATGGTTATTTGTTTTGCGTCAATTAGATGTTCGATTAGAAGAGGTAGGACTGATTGTGAGACCGAACCGGCCCCGAGGATTAATAGTTTGTTGGTAAAGCGTGTAGCCAATTAGGAACCCCCTATTGGAGATGTGAGAATCTCACCCCGTTCAATGTGGACATCTGGACATGCGAACTTTAGAGCCTAGAAGTCGTTGCGACCTAATCATTCCTCCCGGTTGTAGCGGAGCTACAAATGCCGACTCCTTGCCGTTTTGCCCGATACATGGCCTCATCGGCAAGGCGGAGCATCGTTTGGCTCTCGCCACCTCCTCCTTGAAAGACTTCCCCGATAGAGACATCAAGTTTGATGGATTCGCCATAGATTCGAAATGGATAAGCAAGACTTGCACGTAGCGCCACCGCGATTTCAAAGCCTTCATTGCCCGGGATTAGCGCGCCAAACTCATCCCCACCAAGTCGGGCGAGCAGCGCCCCCTTTGGAATTACCCGCTGGAACCGATGCGCTACCTGGGTTAAAAGTTGGTCGCCCGCTTCATGGCCGAGGCGATCGTTAACTGGCTTAAATCCATCCAAGTCAAGAATGAGAAGCGAGCCAGCGCGTTGTGAAAACTCTGTAAATTCCGCCATGAATCTCCGTCGATTCGCTAGCCCCGTTAATTCATCCGTTCTAGCGAGCGCGCGTTCATCTCCAATTTTGCGCGCATCTGACATCGCCACAACCATACGAATAAAAGCCAGTGCAATGGTGGCAAATGCTGGGATAAGAACGAAGCGCGGAAAGTAATCGGGGCGAAGCGCGGAAATCGCCATTACTAACAAGCTTAAAAGTAGCGCCAAAGTAACGAGGTAGGGGCTATGACTCCTTTGCCTCTCATCTTCTACACTCGTAAACCAATAACTATGAGCGAGAATTACAAATCCGAATAGCCAACCAGCATCACTCCAAGTTCCGTAGATATATGTTCCCCATTGGCTCAAATAAAGATAGTAGAAATCACTCATAACAAATATGGATATTCCAAGTAGAAAGAGCAGATTGCGCCCATGCAATCTCTGTAGACCGACTAAAACTAGTACGGTCATAAGAAGTATTAAATTTGCAATGGGATAAATTATCGTCAGAAATATCTGTAATTGCGTGCCAAGAAATTCATTTTGGGCGGACTGAAGAAAGAAAGTTGCAAGCAAAGTGGTCCCACTAAATGCGATAACTAAAGTGTCAATCACTTCAAGACGGGCACTTTTACCTTGTTTTGAGAGCGAACTTATTGCCCCAAAAATCGCAAAGGGATAAAAGAGCGCGTAAGGAATTTCAGCAATAGTTGATAGCTCAATACCGAAGAAGGAGTCGATTCCCGAAAGAACCGAACCAATTGCCCAAAAGACTAAAGCCAGCGACATAGACATTTTCCCCATTAAATTCTCGGGGATGGGTGAGCTGAGAATTGAAAAGACGGCGCCAACAACTATCAAGTTATAAATAATTAATTCACTCCACCATGTTGGTTCTGTGTAGAGTCTGAGAATCAAGTATGAGAGAAGTGCGATGGTGGTAAACCATCTTTTTAAGGTATAGATTCTCATCATTAGAGCCTAACGAGAGGAAGTCAATGGAAAACGAGAGCACCCTTTCAAGAAGATCTTTACTTTGTGGACTTGCGGTTCTTACGCTGGGATTACTACCTGATACTGCTATTGCCGCCGGTAATGTAAAAGTGCTATCAAATGGAAAGGTAGAAGTTCTAATTTCTAGGAACACCGCGCTACGTAAAGTTGGCGGTGTGGTTCAATTCCAAGATGGAAATGGAAGATCACTCGCTCTTGTAAGAACTTCCAACGCGGTAAATGGCTTTAAAGCCCTTAATCTTTCATGTACTCATGAAGGAGTTACAGTCGGTTTAAGTGGTGGGAAATGGGTTTGTCCGGAGCATCGGGCGGAATTTGCTCTAGATGGAAAAGTACAAGCTAAGCCTGCCAAGAGAGATTTGGGTACAGTCGCAATCAAGGCGACAAGGACTAAAGTAACTGTTGGTTAGTTAAGTAGTTCTTACAACCCGGGTCGGCAAGCTTGGTTGCGACCTTGGAGGTTTGACTTAATCTCCAATTCTGAGGCGGCAATTGTCTGGCTCTGTAGATCAAGGCGCTTCTGTTGCGCTGTTACATCAGAACTCTTCTCGCGCCAATTATCAGCAGCGCGCTTAAATCCAGCAATTGCTCGTTCATAACTTTTAACCGCGTTATTCCACTGTTCGGTTGCTTTTGAGTATGTAGCGCCCTTCGCCAAGTTTTCTTGGTATTTGAGTTTTGCTGCATCTAATTTAATTTGGGTCGATGCAATCTTTCCGTCGTATTCTTTTGCTTTAGCCTCCGCAGCTGGAATTTCTGCGACTAACTCATCAAGTTTCGCTTTTGCGGTGACAAGCCCGGCCTTCAAGGTAGCAAGTCGCTTCACCGAATCGGTATAGAGAGCATTTGCATCAAGGCAGCCAGCCCAAACCCAAGTCCGCTTTGCATTTTTCACGATTGGATTTCTGGTGCAGACATATTGATCGCCACCGATTCGAGCTTTGGCATTCAACTTGGGGCAAGGTCCACCGGCTCGGTTTGCAGCTTCCGATGGGATAAAGGAGGTCATTGTTGTTAGTAGCGCCATAGCGGCTACGAAGCTCGCTCTCTTGCCGATACTTATTACTGAACTTTTTACCGAACTTTGCACAATTTCCTCCGGAGACCGCGTTACTGGATTTCTTGAGCAAATACTAAAGGGGAGAGGCGCAAAAAATGCTCAACGAACCTCTACAGAATCTAAGGAATTTGCTGAGAACTAAGCTTTTTGCCGCTGTCTAGCCCGGGCATTCATTCCTAATTTACGAACAATTGACCGGGGTAGGTATTTCATTAGAAATGTGAGGATTTTGTATTGAGTTCCCGGAATAGAAATCGCCTTTCCTTTTTTCGCACTCTTCCATGCCACTCGCACCACCTCTTTGGAATCTAGCCATAGGAACTCAGGTAACCCCGTCATCTTCATCCGTCCTCGTTGGTGAAATTCAGTGCGGGTAAAGCCGGGACACAAAGCGTGAACTCGAACGTTGCTTCCACTTAGTTCGGTATGTAGAGATTCACTCAGAATAGTGAGATAGGACTTCGCCGCGCTATAGGTGCCACCCGCGATCCAGCCCGCAATACTAGAAA
>RGYL01000073.1 GCA_010032085.1 Actinomycetota bacterium | reverse complement strand
GCGACATCCCGGACCACAACCGGGTGCTCTACCAGCTGAGCTACGCCCACCATGATTTTTTTCCTAACTCCCCAAGTCTAGCCGAAGCTAGCGCTTCCTCGAATGTTTGCGAAGCGCTGACATTGGCTGAAAGGTGATGATCGAACCGTGACCTTTGCACAGTAGAACCCGGACCTGGCCTCGACCTAAAAAACTGAGGTGTATGAATTCGCCGTGACTTCAAATTTAAGAGCGCGCGTAGCTGATGACTTTTTTGATGATCGAGTAAACCTTGAAGATAGAAGAGATTTAAGAGAGCAAAGAGGTCGGCGCAAGGAACGGATTGATCTTGAGAGTTCTGAATTTCCCGAGCCTGAATCAAATTCAACTTCCAGCGCTATTAAAACCTCCGGAACAAACTTTGCGTCAAGCGCTACTACAACCTCGGGCCCAAGTCCAACCGATGGAACAAATCAATTAGCGAGGTACGGACCACTACAAGCTTTCTTGGATGATCCAACTATCGAGGAGATATGGATCAACTCACCGCAACGGGTATTTATTGCACGTAACGGGAGGAGTGAATTAACGAATCTGATACTTACGAGTGATGAGATTCAAGCACTAATGGATCGCATCCTTTTATGGAGCGGTAGGCGAATTGATTTATCGCAACCGTTTGTGGATGCGCGATTGCCTGATGGAAGTCGATTGCATATCGCGATACCAGAAATCACCTCCGAGCATTGGGCTATAAATATTCGCAAACATTTGATGCGGGGAAAGAGTTTGAAGGACCTCGTTGAACTAGAGGTAATGAATGATGAGGTAGCAGGGATCTTGATGGCGAGCGTTTTGGCGCGAAAGAACATCTTGGTTAGTGGCTCAACACAAGCGGGAAAGACAACTCTGCTCAACGCCCTGGTGAGTTCAATCCCGGTCACGGAGCGTGTAATAACAATTGAGGAGGTCTTTGAGCTTCGTCCAAAACTTCCAGATTGCATCGCTATGCAGACGAGAGGATCTAATTTTGAGGGAGTCGGGGAGATTTCAATCCGTCGCCTCATCAAAGAGGCGTTGCGGATGCGGCCATCGCGGATTGTTATAGGTGAGATAAGAGAGGCTGAGTCGCTTGATCTACTGATTGCGTTGAATTCTGGGATTCCCGGAATGGCGACTTTGCATGCGAATTCTGCGCGCGAAGCAGTGCGAAAACTTCAGACTCTGCCTTTACTCGCGGGCGAGAACATAACTCAAGATTTCTTGACGCCAACTGTTTCCAGGGCGATTGATTTAGTTGTGCATGTTGGAATGGATCAAAGTGGCAAGCGTCGGATTCAGCAACTGCTTTCGGTTAATGAGAGAAGCGAGGGAGGCCATATTGATTGCGAAGAGATCGTTACTTGGAATGGATCCAATTATGTGCGCGGGACTTCCAACTTAGGGCGTCAAATCTGATGTTAAAGACCTTATCGGCACGAGACTCGTTCGTTGAGCAAACCCAATATTTACCGGAGCCAATCTTGAAATTAGTTACCCCAGTTTTGATTGCGACTCTCTCTGCCACTCTTGCATATTTAGGCTGGACACAGATTTCAAGAGGCATTGTGGGCAGAAGTTTCTTGGCCAGGCAAAAGCGCAAGTACGGAGTGGAAACTTCAGATTATTTCCCCGAACTTGATTCGAGGGACGGTCGCCATACTTCAAGAGTTGAAATGAAATCAACTTTCGTTCAGATATTTCAATTACTACTTTCCTTTGGCGCCGCATTCGCGATTGCGATGTTACTTACAACTTCCCTTGAGATTAGCCTTGCAGTCTCATTACTCGTAACAGCGATTCCATTTTTCGTAGCGAAGCGAGGAGTTGAGAAATCAAATAGAGCGCGGGAATTGGCATGGCCGATTGCAATCGATTCACTCATTTCATCCCTTCAAGCTGGCGAGTCAATTACTGAGGCAGTACAAAATCTTGCTAGCCATGGCCCAGAAGAACTAGCCCCGGCATTCGCCCGAGTGAAGACGAAAATGGAGGGCGGCGAATCCCTCGAATTATCGCTACTTAGTGAAATGAGAACGCTAGATAGCAGCGCCTCGGATCAGACACTCTCTACATTGCTCATAGCAAAGGAGTTTGGCGGGCGGGATGTCACAGTTACTTTACGTCTACTCTCAAGTTTTCTTCGTGACGACTTTGAAGCGCAAGAGGAAATCAAAACGAAATTTGGCTGGATTAGAAATTCAGCGCTCTTGGGTGCAGCTGCGCCATGGTTGATTCTGCTTCTGTTATCGGCGCAAAAAGATACTGTGGCGGCATACCAAAGTTCTGCGGGAAAGACTGTGCTCTCAATTGGAGTTATCGCAACGGCAGTTGCCTTTATATGGATGGAACGGGTAGCCCGCATACCAGCAGCGGCCCGGCCACTAAGAATTTAAGTGACATTATGGTGAACGAATGCATGATTAACGTATGCGTGATCAACGTATGCATGATCAACGTAAGCATTGCGAACGCATTTACGGTGAATGATCCTCCAAGAAGAAACTCGCTAACTGCGGCTGTATGAATCTATTGATATTTCTTACTGTTGCACCCCTTTTATATTGGGGGATCTACCTTGTGGCCCGTGAAAGCCAATACGGGGTACGAGATTGGCGGATTGGCAATAGGACTATCGATTTAAGCGTTGGATTCATGGCCTCATCAGCCTTAATAGCTATTGGAATCTTGTTTGTAACTTGGCGACAAGTAGGAACTTTTTGGATCTATCTAATTGTTGTTACGGGTGCCTATGTACTCTTGCAACAACGGAAAGCTGAAACGGAAAAGAAGGATTGGCAAAAGAGAGTTGATTTGGAATTACCCGGCATTACGCAAGCAATCACGTTGATGATTTCAGCCGGCATATCTCCGGTACGAGCGATGCAAGTAGTTTCTGGGCGTAGCGAATCCCTTGTTGCCCAAGAATTGCGGTCGATTGTGAATGAAGTAATGGAAGGCGAGTCTGCAGTCCGGGCTATCGATAATTTTGCTCGACGCGTAGGGAGCCCTGGGTCGAGACGGTTCAGCAATTCAATTTCAATCGCCATAGAACGCGGAACGCCGCTCGTACCGGTTCTAACGGCCTTACTAAAAGATGCCCAAGTTGATTCGAAAAACGAAATGCTTCGAAGGGCCGGCAAGGCAGAGATTGCGCTATTACTTCCGGTCGTCTTCCTATTGCTTCCAATCTCGGTGCTCTTCGCCCTCTTCCCATCCATCACACAATTACAAGCTTTTTAGTAACACATAACGATACCCACCTAGGGCTGATTCACTTGCTGACCATGACTTATCCACAGTTCACAAATATTCTGCCAACTGCTATTAGAAATCAAAGATTATTCGCCTAAATGATTGATAAGAGATCTGGTCGACATCGAAACTGGTCGAAGTTGAATTGGTCGAAGTTGATTTGGTCAAAATCGATGACGTTGAACAGAGATTTAGAGATATCGAGCAGAAAAGGAGATTTTTCAATGAATAGAGTCGATTGGTTGGAAGTTTCTAGTAAAAGCGAGAGGAAATCTACGAGGCGTAAAGTGGCATCATTTCCAAAACGAGTTCTTGCAAAGATATTGGATCGCACGGCAAATCTTGCTATTTTTCTGGATGTTTCAGTTGGAGTTGCTGCAGGCAAAGTCTTTAATCTACTCCCCAAGGGAATTCAAGAGAGTCTGCGAAGGTTGAATAACGAGTATCTTCAACACAGAAATCGCCTCCTCAACATTAAGTTTCAGGAGGAAAGTCCAATCTCTCCCGTACTGGCCCCATATGACTCAGCAAAACATGACTCAGCAAAACAAGATTTGGCGCTGCAGCGAGGCGATGTGCCCGGATGGGTTCTTGTTGTACTTATGACCACTGGTTTAGTCACAGCATTATGGACAATCGCCGCCCCCCGACTTAGTCAGATTCTGCGAAACTCCCTTGACGCAATGAATGGAATCCGATGAACTCCCTTGCGGAAAAGATCGTCCGATGACCCCATATCTATTTCTTCGAGAAAATGGCACTGAAACCGGTCCTGA
>RGYL01000072.1 GCA_010032085.1 Actinomycetota bacterium | reverse complement strand
CAATCCCAACTCTGATCGCCATGCAATCGATGAGAAGTGGAGCTTTCGCTTCATAATGAGCAAGCCTAATCCAACCCGCAATTCCCGATCACTTTAACTCAGCCTATGAGAAACTATGACAATGCGTAGTCAAATAGTCCGCTTGTTTGAGCAGGCAATTTCTCCCTGGATTGACTCAATTCATTCTGTTGCTGTTATCGGAGGAGGTAGAGATGAACCAGAACTTAAAAGTCTGTCAAAGTTGTTGGACCAAGAAGTAAAAGTACTAGGAATAGATCCATATAGTGATTTCTATATTGATTTAAATTATCCCATAGATAAACCGCTACCGAAGTTTGATTTAGTCTTGTGCTCGCAGGTCTTCGAACACATCTGGAACATTCACGAAGCGATTATTAATATTCATAAGGTTTTGAATGGTGGCGGTCTGCTTTGGTTGGCCTGCCCCGCTTCAAATCGGGCTCATGGATCTCCAGAATTTTACTCAGCTGGGTATCAACCGCAGATGCTCTCAAATCTTGCTTCGATTTATGGTTTTGAGACTATGCAAATGGGGAGAATTGGAAGTGAAAGGTGTTACTTCATGACACATGGACTCTCCGTTTGGCCCTCCGACGAAGAACACGATAGACCAATTGTCTTCTACGACTTTTCAAGACTTCCGGGTCCAAAGTGGAAGAACGCACTTCGATTCTTGAGAGATTTACCGGGAAGGATACTTGCGATAACTAAGTCGTCGAAGCTAAGTGAGGATATTAGATACGCGACTGAGACTTTTCTTTTGTTACAAAAAAAGCCCACCTATTAGAATTCTTCGGTAAAATAACAAAGTGACACGGTATTCATATCTCGGGCCCAGCGGCACTTTTACAGAGGCTGCACTTCGTACCGTCGCAACTTCAAATGACTCACTAGTTCCTTACGCAAAGTTGAAGGAGTGGTCGCACGGACTTTGGATGAGTTGGCAATCGGTGATCCACTAGTCATCTATGGCGAAGTAACTCTTCCAGTTTCCTTCGCGCTTCTCGTTTCAAAGGGCAATAAAGATAGAGAAATCAAGAAAATCGCGACTCATCCTCATGCTGAAGCTCAATGCCGCGCTTATATTGCCAAGAATCATCCGAACGCCGAGATCGTCATTTCTTCATCAACCGCAGCTGCAGCAGCGGCGCTAAGTAAGGGTGAATTTGATGCCGCGATTGCTTCTGCAAATGCTGCTGATGCTTATGGTTTAGAAATTCTCGATAGCAATATTGGTGATAACGATGGCGCGGTAACTCGATTTGTATTAGTTGGAAAACCCGGAGATGTACCTACCGCTACAGGACATGATCGGACTTCTTTAGCAGCATTTATCGGCGCAGACCATGCTGGTGCGCTCCTTGAAGTACTAACTGAATTTGCTGTTAGAGGAGTTAACTTAACTTTTATTCAATCTCGCCCAACTGGCCGCGAACTAGGCCATTACCACTTCATTATTGATGCAGAAGGTCATATAAATGATGAACGAGTTGGAGATGCGTTAACCGGTTTACGGAGAATTTGTGAGGATGTTCGCTTTCTTGGATCGTACCCACGTGCCGATAAAGTCGCGCCAACTACTACTAAATCAACCACGGATGAATCTTTTCTCTCCGCCGATAAGTGGCTCGGTGAAGTAAGGGCTGGCAGAAAAATATGATTGACGTTAAATTGCTACGCGAGAATCCAAATCTGGTTCGCTCATCTCAAAAAGCGCGCGGTGAGAGCGAATCTCTAGTTGATGAACTATTGGCTGCAGATGAAGTCCGGCGTGCAGCAATTGTGGAATTTGAGGCCCTTCGTGCAGAACAAAATTCACTCTCTAAAAGTGTAGGCGCGGCAAAAGGCGATGAGAAGAGCGCCCTTCTAGATCGAGCAAAAAGCCTTTCGGCACAAGTTAAAGAAGCCGAAGCAAAGAAGTCTTTGACTGAAGAGAGTTTTAGAAAGTTAGCGCTCTTGTTATCAAACATTGTTGATCCAAGCGCACCTATTGGTGGCGAGAGTGACTTTAAAGTTATTGAGCAAGTTGGTAAGCCGCGCGAATTTGGATTTGAAGTAAAGGATCACGTTGAGCTCGGAAAGATTCTTGGGGCAATTGATGTTGAGCGAGGTGCAAAAGTTTCGGGCGCACGCTTCTATTACTTAACCGGTGTAGGCGCGCTCCTTGAGTTGGCGTTAGTTAATTATGCGATTTCGCTTGCAACAAAAGCGGGATTTATCCCAGTAATTCCACCAGTTCTAGTAAAGCCGGAAGCGATGGAAGGAACTGGCTTTCTTGGCCAAGCTGCGGAAAATGTTTTCCATCTTAAGGAGGATGATTTCTATCTAGTTGGAACTAGCGAGGTACCGCTTGCGGCGTATCACATGGATGAAATTCTTGATTCAAATAAATTGCCACTTCGATACAGCGGTTATTCGCCATGCTTCCGGAGAGAGGCGGGTTCTTATGGAAAAGATACCCGGGGAATTATTCGAGTCCACCAATTTGAAAAAGTGGAGATGTTCTCTTTTTGCAAGCCGGAAGATGCGGCTGCTGAGCACCAACGCTTATTAGCTTGGGAGAAAGAGTTTTTAAACGCCATGGAAATTCCCTACCGAGTAATTGATGTTGCAACCGGAGATCTTGGTTCAAGTGCGATTAGAAAATTTGATTGTGAAGC
This sequence comes from Actinomycetota bacterium, assembly GCA_010032085.1. GTDB lineage: Bacteria > Actinomycetota > Actinomycetes > Nanopelagicales > Nanopelagicaceae > MAG-120802. Next base: position 1,369 of record RGYL01000072.1, on the reverse strand, counting down.
TTGGATACCAACTCAAGGGGGATATCGAGAGGTAACTAGCACATCGAACTGTACGGATTTTCAGGCACGCCGATTAAACATTAGAACTAAAGGGGAGAATGGAACTTCGCCGGTTGCAACACTTAACGGAACGTTAGTTGCCGTCCCAAGAATGATTGTCGCCATCCTGGAAAACCATCAACAGGCGGATGGTTCGGTCAACTTACCGAAGGCGCTCCAGAGTTATTTGGGAACCGAGCGACTGACTCCGGTGAATTAATTGAGTGCATTAGCCAAACGTCCAAAATTAATTGCCACCGATCTAGACGGAACAATAGTTTCGAATTATGGCGAGATTTCAAAGCGGACTCGCGATGCGATTTTTGCAGCTCATGAAGCGGGAATCCAGATTTATTATGTTACGGGACGTCCGCCGCGCTGGATGAGAGAGATTGCGGAAACATTTCCATTTGGCGGCGCCATACTCGGTAATGGCGCTCTGCTATACGACATTCATCGCGAGAAGATTTTGGAAGAGTGGTTGATGTCAAAAGAGGCGCAGATAGAAACTGTTAATCGGCTGCGTGTATCTATCCCAACGATCTCGTTTGCAGTCGAGAAGCACAACTATTTTCATCGGGAGAAGTCCTATATTCCAAGATGGGATGTTGGGCTAGATAACGTTGGCGTGCATGACATTTTCGAAGTAATCGATAGCCCGGCAACAAAGATGTTAGCAAGGTGTTCAGATCAAGAATTGACCTCAGATGAGATGCTGGCAATTGCGCGAGAAAATTTGACTGGAATTGCAACCGTGACACATTCAAACCCGCACGATTCGCTATTGGAGATAAATGGTCATGGCGTCTCCAAAGGTTCCACCCTTTCGTTAGTTGCCCAGCGACTTGGAATTAGCGCTGATGAGACCGTTACTTTTGGGGATAATCCAAATGATTTTTCTATGCTTGCATGGGCCGGAAGATCGTGGGCAATGGGTGATGGCCACCCGGAAGGAAAATTGCATGCGAAGTCAGTGGCTGAGCCTCATTCTGATGATGGTGTAGCAAAGGTGATTGAAGAGTTATTGGAGTTGCCGGTATGAGCACATCTGTAGTTCCAATTTGGTTGGACCTTCTATGTGTAGGAGTAGGAGCATTTCAAGGAGCTCTCTTTGCAATTTTCTATAAGAGATTTGATCTTGTAGGAGTAACTGCAGTAGCGATATTGACTGGATTGGGCGGTGGATTCTTAAGGGACATACTTATTGGCGCTGGTCGTCCGGCCGGTATGCAAGATCGCTACATACTTACTGCAATTGGTGGAGTTATTGCGGCACTTCTGATTGGTCGTTGGTACAAGAAAATTGGAGGCGCCGTTACATTTTTAGATT
>RGYL01000071.1 GCA_010032085.1 Actinomycetota bacterium | reverse complement strand
TTGCTGAAGATGAAAGCACAACTTCAGGGAACAAAAAAGGAACAGGTGGCAAGAACTCAAGTACCACTTCGACCCAGCCCAAACCGCCGGCAGGGGGTAACGCCAAGACCAAGGACTTATGGTCTATCGGTATTGGTGACGAACAATATGCATGGCTTAAGAAGACGCTAGAGACCAGCACAGCGAAGTACAAATTTGTTTTTGCACATCACGTAATGGGAACTGGTCGTGGAGCGGTCGAACTTTCATATGACTATGAATGGGGTGGCCGAGATCCTAAAGGGGCAACAACTTTTGCCAAAGAGCGACCTAATTGGGAGCTACCAATTCATGACCTTATGGTGAAGAACAAAGTCTCCATCTTCTTCCAAGGACATGATCACATCTTTGTGACTCAAGAGCGGGATGGATTGATTTACCAATCTATGCCAAATCCTGCAGATGACACATTCAGTTATTTCAATGACTCGGCTTATAAGTCCGGAGTGAAAGCACCAAATTCTGGACATGTAAGAGTCACCGTGGGCGCAAAGGAGGCAATAGTTGAATACTTCTTGGCCGCAAGATCAAAAGATTCGAGCCGGAAGAATTTAGAGGTCGCACATAAATATACGGTTCTGCCGAAAGTTTAGTTCATGTCTTTTAATCATGATCATGAAGTCACTCACTTGGACGAAATTGGTAGACGAAAATTTCTCCAAGTGAGCGCACTTGCCCTTGGCGCAAGTACTCTTTCGGCTTTGTTTCCTATTTCCACTTCAAAAGCGGCGACCTTGGTAAAACTTCCCGGATTTTCCGGCTTTGCCAAGTCCGTTAAAGTATTTCGAAGTGGTAAGTACTACATGGTAGAGAGCAGTGGAATCCCTGATCATCAGATGATGGTCGGTATCAAAGCCTGGCAACAGCAAGTGCCGACAGTTCAACCTTACTCTGGAGCCAATGCCTGGCCCATTCCTATAACTCCTGTAATAAGTAAGAATCCAATCTCTGCAAAGAATCACTTTTTAAGAGGGGCAATAGCGGTCGCGGTTAATGGGGTACCGATTTTCAATGCCCTCACTAATAAGGGCACCGACGCATACTTAACGGGCGAACTTGATGAATGGGGAGGCCATTGTGGCCGGGCAGACGATTATCACTACCACACTGCGCCATTTCATCTACAAACAATTGTTGGCAAGAAAGTACCGATTGCTTATGCACTTGATGGCTTTCCGATCTATGGCGAAACAGAGGTCGATGGGAAACCAGCCTTGGGACTAGATGAATTCAATGGACACTTTGATACGAAGAAGAAGTATCACTATCACGGAACAAAGACTTATCCCTACATCAATGGTGGCTTCAAGGGTGTAGTGACTGAGCTAGATGGACAGGTTGACCCTCAAGCAATTACGAGAGGATTTAGACCTGCCGGTGCCCCGTTAAGGGGTGCCTCAATTACTGAGTTCGAGAAAATTTCAGCAGATTCATATTTATTGACCTATGAATTAATTGGAGCAAAGTATCAAATTAGATATACCGCTACATTGTCGAATGTAACTATGGAATTTATTTCTCCTGAAGGCGATACAAGAACTGAGGTCTACACAAGAAAATGATAAAAAAGAATAAATTCCTGCCACTTATAGGTGCGTTCTCATTTCTCTCAATCTGCCTCGCAGTTTTTACCACTCCAGTAAGTTCAAGTGCCTCACCGGTAAGTGCAAAAGTCTCTAAAGTGAGCGCCAGTTCTATCTCGATAAATGTAACTAGCACCAGCTCAGGCAAGGCATATATCGAATACAGCTATCTAAAAAGTAAGTACACCGACAAAACTGCTACTGCAAGCCTTATTAAGGCGGCACCGGTCACCTTTACGATCGATGGATTGAAGGCAGAATCAAAGATCTACTATCGCGTGAAATATGCATTAGGTAGCAAATCAACATTTAGTTCTACAACCCAAGCATCAATTACCACTTCTAAAACGGGAGAAGAATTTACCTTTGCTGTCCAGGCCGATCCCCACATGGATGAGGCTTCCTCTGCTGAGGTCTACACATCGACTTTAAATCAGATAGTAAGAACAAATCCAGCTTTCCTAATGGACTTGGGCGACATCTTCATGACGGACAAATTGCAGGATAAGTCCGAGGCAAATATCCGTCAACGCTTTACCTATATGAAGTCTTTTTACGACAAATTGAATGGAATACCACTTTATTTCACTCTCGGTAACCACGATGGCGAATTGGGCTATAGCAAGTTCAACACTAAAAGTTATCGCAAGGAATACTTTCCAGAACAAACCGGTGATTTGGCCTATTACTCATTTACAACTCCGGGAAGTATTCACATCGTGCTCGATATCTTCACATACACGACCTCAAATCCCAAGGATGATGGTTGGCAATGGACACTTGGAAAGACTCAATATGACTGGCTTAAGAGCACCTTAGAAAATTCAACTGCGCAACATAAATTCGTTTATGTGCATCATTTACTTTATGGGAACGCCCAATCTCGTGGGGGCGTTGAAAATGCCATTTACAACGAATGGGGCGGTAAGAATCGAGACGGATCAGATGGCTTCACCTCAAATCGTCCGGGCTGGGCTAAACCCGTTCACCAGTTACTAGTTGAAAATGGTGTCGACTTTGTTTTTAAAGGACATGATCACATCTATGTAAAGCAAGAACTTGATGGCATTATTTATCAAACACTTCCACAACCAAGCCATCCTGGAAATAAAGTAAATTCGGCTGCAGATTACGGTTATGTTTCCGGCAAAGTTATTGGTGGATCGGGATTTCTAAAAGTAACGACAAATTCGAAGATGATTAAAGTGGATTTCATCAGATCTGATGGGACTATCGCTGACTCCTACTCAAAGAATTCGTAATGCGATTCAGGGGAGCTGCATTATTTCTAACTCTGTGCAGTTTCCTGGTTGCCTCGATGCCGATAACCTCAGGTGCTAGTAAGTTTTATTCTTTCACGGCAGAAATATGGGCAGATAATTGGTTTGCCCTTTACGTAAATGGCAAAAAGGTAGGTGAAGACTCCACACCTTTTGCGACCGAAAGATCTTTCAATAACGATGTTATTACTTTCAAGGCAACTTATCCGTTGACTGTAGGGATTTTGGCCCGTGACTACACAGAGAATGCTTCTGGATTGGAATACATCGGAAAGCCGAATCAACAAGTAGGAGATGGGGGAGTTATCGCGCAGATTCGAGAAACTTCTTCCGGCGCAGTCGTTGGCGCTACAAATAAGTCATGGAAAGTCTTTATTACCAATAAAGCGCCACTCAACTCGGACTGTATAAAGTCTCTTAGCCCTTTATCGGAATGCAGGACGTCGGTAGTGAAAGTACCAACAGCTTGGTATTCGACTTCTTTTAAGGACACTTCCTGGGGCAATGCAACTGAGTTCACCAAAGAAGCTGTTGGCGTAAAAGATGGCTACCTAACTATTGATTGGTCACCGAGCGCCAAGCTGGTCTGGTCCTCGGATTTGAAGATTGATAACACAATTCTCTTACGTGGGAAAATCATGACCCCCAAGGCAACAGCTCAAAGTCCAATTGAATTCACATTAGGAAGTCCCGACTTCGTAAACGGAGGAATTCTCCCCATTGCTCATACTTGCGATGGAGCCGGGATTTCCCCCGCTATTAGTTTCAAAGGCGTACCAAGCGCCGCCAAATCACTTGCCGTGATCATGGACACCATACCTGGCCCGTTGAGACCAGGAGAAGTAGATATCGGAAATCACTACTACCTCACCATTTACAACATTCAACCATCAGTAACTTTGATTCCCGCCGGTGCAACAAATATAGGAACCCTTGGCAAAAATTTTCAGGGCAAAAAATTAGGTTATACGCCGCCGTGTTCACAGGGTTCTGGAATGAAGGAATACACAATCACTGCTTTTGCTCTCACGGAGCCTCTAAATGTTGAACCTAATTCAGCTACTCAAGATGCATTGCTTAAAGCAATGGAAGGAAAAGTCATCGCAAAATCAACCCTTGCGGTGAAGTATCAGCGACCCTAATTAAACTAGCGAGCAAATCACACTTTTCCGTTGCCAGAATGGAAGTAGGGCCTTCTTCCAGATTAGAAATAAATCTTTACAAAGTGGGTTGTGTAG
>RGYL01000008.1 GCA_010032085.1 Actinomycetota bacterium | reverse complement strand
AAATGCTCTAAGGAGATGATCTCGCCTAAATCGCCTACAAACTCGCGCCAACCTTGGGCAATGCCAGCTTCAATGCTTACCCGGGCACGAACATTCGCAGGAATTAGTTGCTCTTGATAGCTATCAGGTTGTTCTTTAAACCACTCGATGCATGGAGCGCTGATCACTCGTGCCTTAATGTCCTGGGCTTCTAATTTAGAGGCGGCGGCGAGCGCTAATGAAAGCTCGGAACCTGTAGCCAAAATAATCAAATCTGGTTTTGCCACATCATTTATGGCGTAGGCGCCTTTGGCAACGCCGGCAGCGGAATTGAATTTTGAACGATCAATTACCGGAAGGTTTTGACGGGAGAGCAGGAGCGCTGCTGGCCTCTTTCTTTTTAAAACTTCCTGCCAAGCTACCGCAACCTCATTCGCATCGGCGGGGCGAATGACATCTAAATTAGGAATAGCTCTTAACGCAGCTATGTGCTCAACTGGCTGGTGGGTTGGACCATCCTCGCCAAGACCAATTGAGTCGTGCGTCCAAATGTAAGTAACGGGAAGGTTCATCAAGGCAGATAGCCGAACGGCGCCTCGCATGTAATCGCTAAAGACTAAGAAAGTTCCGGCAAATGGGCGTAACCCGCCATGAAGGGCCATTCCATTAAGAATCGCGCCCATGGCATGTTCGCGGATTCCGAAGAAGATATTTCTTCCGTAAGGGGTCACTCCTTTTAACGGCGAACTTTGCGGAAGAAAAGCCCCACCGCCTTCGATCATGGTGTTGTTGCTCTCGGCTAAATCAGCAGAACCTCCAATTAATTCGGGCAACGCAGGCGCGAGGTGATTTATTAACTCGCCCGAAGCTTTTCGAGTCGCTACCTCTTTATCAGGGGAGAAGTGAGGTAAATCTTTATCCCAACCGAACGGTAACTCACCTGATTCAAGTCGCTTTAGTAGAGCTGCACCTTCTGGATTTGAGCTCTGCCACTTTGAAAACTCTTGATTCCAAGCGCTGCGCAAATTCGTGCAACGCGATAGGAGCGATTCGACATGTTTTTTCACGTCACCGGGGTAGTAGAAGTCCTCAAGTGGTAGCCCCAATTCTTTCTTCGTGGCAAGGACTTCATCTTTGCCTAAAGCGGAACCATGAGATTTTGCAGTATTGCGAGCATTTGGGGCAGGCCAGGCAATTACGGTCTTCAAGCGAATGAGAGTGGGCTTCTGCTTTTCATTTACAGCAGACTCCATCGCAGCTTCCAACGCAACGCGATCAACATCGCCATTACCTAAAGCAGCGACCTCAATAACATTCCAACCATAAGCGCGATATCGCGCACTCACATCTTCGGTAAATGTGTGATGAGTATCGCCATCAATGGAGATGCGATTATCGTCGTAAATTACTTTAAGTGCTCCAAGTTCTTGCGTTCCAGCAAGTGATGAGGCTTCTGCACTCACTCCTTCTTGCAAGTCGCCATCACTACAAATAACCCAGATATTGTGATCAAAAATGCTTTCACCGATAGGAGCGTGCGGATCAAATAAACCGCGCTTATATCGAGCGGCCATCGCCATACCGACGGCATTGGCAACTCCCTGCCCTAAAGGTCCGGTTGTTGTTTCAACTCCAGCCGTGTGACCGTATTCCGGATGCCCCGGAGTTAGGGAACCCCAGGTCCGAAAAGATTTTAAGTCCTCAATCGTCAATCCATAACCGCTAAAGAGAAGTTGAATATAGAGAGTTAGTGATGAATGGCCACAAGAGAGAACAAAGCGATCGCGGGCCAGCCACTTTGGATCTTTGGGATCATGTCTTAAAAATCTTTGGAAGAGGGTGTATGCAACTGGGGCGAGTGACATCGCAGTTCCAGGGTGGCCATTTCCAACTTTCTGTACTGCATCCATCGCCAGTGCTCGCGCGACAGCAACCGCTTGATCATCAAGGTGGCTCCAAGGCGCTCGCTCAAGTCTCTTCATGGCCGGGAAAGAACGCTACCTTTGATTGTCAGGTTCCAAATGGATAGCCACACTAAAACTGCTCCGAGGATGTGAAAACCAACGAGAAGTATGGGTAGGCCAGTGAAATATTGGGCGTAACCAATCGCCCCCTGGCCTAGGCACACTAGAAGGAAATTTCGAGCGCTCTTTCCCCAACTCTGCTTTACTTTTTCGGGCTCGGCTAAGCGAATGGCAATAAGGAGCGCGACAGTTACTCCAATTAAGGCAATCACCAAGTCAGCGTGAATCCAGGACATCGTTTTGGGATCGAGATTAAATCGTTCGGCCAAATCATCGCCAGCATGAGGACCGCTTCCAGTCACAATGGTGCCGGCAAAAATTACGAGGATAGATAACGCCAGTGCGATTCGAGCTAGACGTTTGGTAATCGGATTTAGACTTATCCCAGTCGGAGTCTTTTCGTGAGCTCGTTGCCTAAGCGATAGCGCCGCTGCAATCAGGACTATGGAGAGTAGAAAGTGGGCCGCTACAGTGGCCGGATTTAGTCCGGTAAGAACGGTAATTCCACCAAGAACTCCCTGGGCGAGAATTCCCAAGATCTGCACTGCTCCAAGAGCGCGTAACTCGCGACGTTTTCCTCTAATGATCGAGGCAAATAATGCGATCGCATTGATGAGAAGTACAAAGGTTAGAAGGCGATTTCCAAATTCGATCCAAGCATGAAGAGGTGACTCGGGTTGTTCTGGAGTTGGGGTAAAGGAACCCGGCGTGCACTCTGGCCAAGTCGAACATCCCAAGCCCGAGCCGGTAAGTCGAACCGATGCGCCCGTTATCACTATCGCAGATTGAGTGAAGACCATGAGGTTCGATAACCTCTTAAGAGCGCTTGCGCTTCTCAACATGGGCAGAGCCTACGGTTCACACATATGCAAACGGGCTCTCCCAATTGGCGGGGGGAGATGAATTACGCAACAATATCGTTGTGAAAACCGACCTCCAATCCCCAGACCTGCGCACCCGCGATCAGGTCGCTAGGGCGATTTTGGAGGCTGGTCCTTCGACAGCGAATGCGCTAGCGATGCGCCTAAAGCTCACCCCCGCAGGGATCCGTCGCCATCTGGATTACCTAATTGAGGATGGAATCCTGGAGGAACGAGAGCCCCATTCGAGAAGCGCTCGAACCAGGGGGCGACCTTCAAAAGTTTTCGTCATGAGCGATAAAGGTCGAGAATTATTTGAGCATTCATACGATGACTTAGCGGTATCGGCCTTGAAATACATTTCAACACAGGGCGGAGAACATTTAGTAACGGGCTTTGCCAAACAGCGAGCCGATGAAATCGTTAAGAAATCAGAGACTTTTATAGGTAGCGCAAAAGACCGAGCTAAATCTTTAGCAAAGTTCCTAACGAAAGAGGGCTACGCCGCGAGCACTCATGCCCAAGGAATCGGAGTTGAACTCTGCCAACATCATTGCCCAATCGCCCATGTCGCGGCTGAATTTCCGCAACTATGCGAAGAGGAAACAAAGGCGTTCTCACAGATTTTAGGCAGCCATGTTCAACGACTTGCCACAATTGCAGATGGCGATGGAGTTTGTACAACTTTTATTCCAGCTCGTTCAATAAGAGAAGCAATTAAAGAGAGGCGAAAGCGCAAATGAGCCAAACAACTCACCCAGAACTAGAGGGCCTTGGGAAATATCAGTATGGCTGGTCCGATAAGGATGAAGCCGGTGCAAAGAGTAAGCGCGGCCTTAATGAGGATGTCGTGCGTGACATCTCATCGAAGAAGAATGAGCCTTCCTGGATGCTGGATTTACGGTTAAAGGGTCTATCGCTATTTGATAAGAAACCCCTACCTGCATGGGGTTCGGACTTGAGCACGATCGACTTTGACAACATTAAATACTTTGTGCGCTCGACTGAAAAACAGGCAAAGTCATGGGAAGAATTACCGGAGGACATCAAAAATACTTACGACAGACTTGGTATTCCCGATGCCGAGCGCCAGCGCCTAGTAGCAGGAGTTGCTGCGCAGTATGAATCGGAAGTTGTTTATCACTCCATTCGCGAAGACCTTGAGCAACAGGGAGTAATTTTCGTTGATACCGATACTGGTCTTAAAGAGCATGAAGCGCTCTTCAAGGAATATTTCGGGACAGTTATCCCGGTTGGAGATAACAAGTTTGCAGCTTTAAATACAGCGGTCTGGTCTGGCGGATCCTTTATTTACGTTCCTAAGGGCGTTCATGTAGAAATTCCACTACAGGCATACTTCAGAATTAACACCGAGAATATGGGTCAATTCGAACGAACCCTAATAATTGCTGATGAAGGCTCCTATGTTCATTATGTAGAGGGATGTACAGCGCCTATCTACTCCTCGGATTCACTTCACTCAGCTGTCGTGGAGATCATCGTGAAGAAGAATGCCCGCGTTCGCTACACCACAATTCAAAACTGGAGCAACAACGTCTACAACCTAGTTACAAAGCGCGCCACATGTGCTGAAGGCGCAACGATGGAATGGATTGATGGAAATATCGGATCTAAAGTAACCATGAAGTATCCGGCAGTTTTCATGATGGGGCCGCATGCAAAAGGCGAGACCCTCTCAATCGCTTTCGCAGGAGAAGGTCAACATCAAGATGCCGGCGCAAAGATGGTCCATGCCGCACCCTTTACTTCCTCAACTATCGTCTCAAAGTCTGTTGCCCGCGGTGGCGGTAGAACCTCTTATCGAGGACTCGTACAAATCCAAGAAGGTGCTCACCACTCAAAGAGCACAGTTAAGTGCGATGCTCTTCTTGTCGACACAATCTCACGGTCGGACACATATCCATATGTAGATGTCCGTGAAGATGATGTCTCGATGGGTCATGAAGCGACGGTATCCAAAGTAAGTGATGACCAACTCTTCTACCTCATGTCTCGAGGGCTCTCGGAGGATGAAGCGATGGCGATGATTGTTCGCGGATTTATTGAGCCAATCGCCCGCGAATTACCAATGGAATATGCGATTGAACTTAACCGTTTGATTGAACTTCAGATGGAGGGCGCGGTCGGATGATGAGCGCACTTCCAACAAATTATCTGACGCCCACAGGTAGGGAAGAAGCTTGGCGCTTCACTCCCTTGAAACGGATCGCGGGATTGCATGATCCAGCCACCTTGGTTGCTGATCGGATCTCAATTTCGCTAGTTGGTTCGGTGCGAAGTGGCTTCAAAGTTGAGACTTGCGAGGCTAGCGATCTTCCTCCGAAGTCTGCGACAGATGACGCTGTAATTCAGCGAATCCGTTCCGGCGTTGCAAAGGTAACTCACTTAGCAATAGATAAAGAAGCGGTGGTTACTGATCCAATCTTCTTAAAGCGCTCGGCGGGAGCTGAGAAGGAATTTTCGCGGACTGTAATAACGGCGGGCGCTCACAGCAAAGCCACCGTGGTAGTTGAGAATGTAGGACTGGCAACGCTGGGCGAAGAGATCGAAATTCGTCTCGATGCTGGAGCGAATCTAACTTTCATCTCACTACAAGAGTGGAGCGAAAACTCGATTCATCTTGGTCGCCATCATGCAATTGTGGGACGAGATGCGACATTTAACTCCATCACCATCACTGTTGGCGGTTCACTAGTCCGCTTGCTTCCGACGGTTGAATATTCTGATCAAGGCGGTAGCGCTGAGTTACTTGGTCTGTACTTTGCAACCGATGGCCAACATCTTGAACATCGAGTTCATGTCGAGCACGGAATTCCTAATGGAAAATCTCGCGTTACCTATAAGGGAATTCTTGCAGGCGCCGAAGCTCGCACAGTTTGGATTGGCGATGTTTTCATCCGAGGAAATGCGGAAGGAACTGATACTTACGAGTTAAATAAGAATCTGCTCTTGACCGATGGCGCACGGGCTGATTCAGTTCCAAATTTGGAGATTGAAACCGGTCAAATCGTGGGGGCCGGCCACGCCAGCACCACCGGACGTTTCGATGACGAACAACTCTTTTACTTGATGTCTCGCGGTATTCCGATCTCTGATGCAAGGAGACTTGTAATCCGCGGGTTTTTCGGTGAAATTGTGAGCAAGATCGGAATTGAGAGTGTAGAAGAGCGTCTCATGACCCGCATCGATAACCAACTCTCGAAAGTTGGTGAGTGATGTCAGCATCAATTAAATTCTCTGAGCTAAATCCCGGAAAACCGATGAAAGTCACTCTAGGCAATAAAGAGGTCTGTGTGGTCCGAGTTGATCAAGAGGTATTTGCAGTCGCCGATATCTGTTCGCATGCCGAGGCCTCTCTCTCGGAAGGTGAAGTAAATGGTGAAAAGATTGAATGTTGGTTACACGGCGCAGAATTCAATCTTCGAACTGGTGAGGCAATGACGCCTCCAGCCACGGAATCACTTGAGACTTATGAAGTAAAGCGTGATGGAGATACCGTCACGATAGAAGAGCGCGGACGGTAGGAGCGAAAATGTCGAAGCTAGTTATTAAGAATCTACATGTTGGTGTAGAGACCGATTCTGGGACTACCGAAATATTGCGCGGCGTCGATTTAACAATTAACTCTGGTGAAGTTCATGCAATTATGGGACCAAATGGCTCCGGTAAATCCACGCTCGCATACTCCATTGCGGGACATCCGAAATACACAATTACATCCGGCTCGGTAACTCTTGATGGCGTAGATGTTCTTGAGATGAGCGTTGATGAACGTGCCAAAGCTGGACTCTTTCTTGCGATGCAATACCCGGTAGAGGTTCCTGGCGTATCGGTGGCGAACTTCCTACGCACTGCCGCCACCGCTCTTCGTGGCGAGGCGCCAAAAGTGCGCACCTGGGTTGGTGAGGTAAAAGAAGCTATGAACAAGCTTGCAATGGATCCCGCCTTCTCGGAGCGCAGCGTTAATGAAGGCTTCTCTGGCGGAGAGAAGAAGCGCCATGAAATCTTGCAGATGGAGCTATTGAAACCAAAAATTGCGATTCTTGATGAGACAGACTCTGGTCTAGACGTCGATGCGCTACGTGTTGTCTCCGAAAGCGTTAACCGTGTGAAGGCGGAGCAGAACCTAGGAATCATGCTAATTACTCACTACACCCGAATCCTTCGCTACATCAAACCCGACTTCGTCCATGTTTTTGCGGGTGGAAAGATTGTCGAAGAAGGTGGGCCTGAACTTGCTGAGCGCTTGGAAGAGAAGGGCTACGCGCAATACGTAAAGGCATAATGAAGAGCGCGCTTAATGTAGATCAAATCAAATCGGAATTTCCGATATTTAACCGATTAGTACGCGGCGAAAATAGATTGATTTATCTTGATAGTGCTGCTACTTCTCAAAAACCACTCTCAGTTCTTGATGCCGAACGAGATTTTTACACAAAACATAATGCCGCCGCGCATCGGGGCGCCCACCAGCTTGCCGAAGAAGCGACTGAATTGTTTGAGGGGGCGCGCGCAAAAGTAGCCACCTTCCTAAATGCAAGTAGTGAAAATGAAATCATCTTCACTAAGTCCGCGACCGAGAGCATCAACTTAGTTGCTTACTCGATTGGTAACGCAAAACCTGGTTCTAAGTTTCATTTAAAAGCGGGCGATCGAATTGTTGTTTCTGAGATGGAGCATCACGCAAATCTAATTCCGTGGCAGGAATTAGCAGCTAGAACTGGGGCGGAACTGAGCTGGTTTGGGGTAACAGATGATGGTCGCCTTGATCTTTCCAATCTCGATTCATTAATTAACGAGAAAACAAAGATGGTTGCTCTTACGCACCAATCAAATGTTCTTGGAACCATTAATGATTTCAATGGAGACTTGGTTAAGTTACGTGCCCAAATAAAGGCAGTTGGAGCTCTCTTCCTAATTGACGCCTGCCAATCGGTACCCCACCTAAAAGTAGATGTACAAGAATTGGGTTGTGACTTCCTAACATTCTCTGGACATAAAGCTGTGGGCCCTACCGGAGTTGGAGTTCTCTGGGGCAGGTCTGAACTTTTAGATGAGATGCCACCTTTCCTAACCGGTGGCTCGATGATCGAAAACGTAACGATGCAGAGCGCAACATATTTACCTGCACCAAAGAGATTCGAAGCGGGTGTACCTAACATGGCTCAAGCCGTTGGCCTAGGTGCAGCATTAGATTATTTGGATAAAGTCTCCCTCACTGCGATTCATGAACATGAAGTCGCGCTTACAAAGCAAGCACTTGACGGTTTAAAAAGCATCAGGGGGCTTTCAATAGTCGGGCCGACTGATGTGAAAAATCGCGGCGCTGTTATCTCATTTACAGTCGAGGGCGTTCATCCGCATGATCTTGGCCAAGCTTTGGATCAATATGGAATTGCGGTACGGACAGGACATCACTGCGCTTGGCCGTTAATGCGCCGCTTTAAAGTCGTGGCAACAACTCGCGCTTCATTCTATTTATACAACGATCAATCCGATGTGGTTGCCCTGGTAGAAGGAGTAGATCGTGCTCGAAAATATTTCATGGAGCGATAGATGGAACTAGATTCGCTTTATCAAGAAGTGATTCTCGATCATTACAAGCGGCCACAAAATAAGTCTCTTGCATCAAATCCGACTATCCAAGTCCATCACGTAAATACAAGTTGCGGTGATGAAGTCACTTTGAATTTGCATTTCAAGGGCGAGCGAGTGGAAAACATAACTTGGGATGCGGTTGGCTGCTCCATCTCACAAGCTAGTCACTCTGTGATGTCAGAGTTATTGAAGGGAAAGAGCGCAGAAGAGGCGCTCTCATTGGTCGAGGAATTTCAGCGGATGCTACAGAGCAAGGGAAGCGACCTGGGCAATGAGGAACATCTCCAGGATGGAGTTGCCTTTGCGGGAGTTTCTAAGTTCCCCGCTCGGGTAAAATGCGCACTACTTGGCTGGATGGCATTTAAAGATGCGCTACAACAATCCATCACCAAAGCAAACTAGCGGAAGGGCTGGGTAAATGAGCGAAATAGCGGCCGTCGCCGATATTACTGAAGCGATGAAGGATGTGATTGACCCAGAACTCGGCATCAATGTTGTGGATCTCGGTCTCATTTACGATGTCACTGTTGATGAGGGAAATGTTGCAGTACTAGATATGACTCTTACCTCCGCAGCCTGCCCCCTCCAAGATGTTATTGAAGATCAAACTCGCTCAGTACTACAAGATCTAGTGAAGGATGTTCGAATTAATTGGGTATGGATGCCGCCATGGGGACCCAACAAAATAACAGATGATGGCAGAGAGCAACTAAGAGCTATCGGTTTCACGGTTTAGCCATGTCCCAACATGCGATGTGGATGTCATTCCGCTCGCTAACCGCAGATTCCTCTGTAAAAGACCAGAAGTTAAAAGCTGGGACGGTTAAGCGAATTGCCTCTTACGCGGTTGCATACAAGAGCGCCTTAATATTTTTTCTGATCACTGTTGTCATTGACGCGGTCCTAGTAATTACATCGCCACTTCTATTAAAGCGTTTAATTGATGATGGCGTAATACCAGGAAATCCCGGGTTGGTTACTCGGCTCGCACTTTTGGTCGGCTTGATAGCGATTCTCGATGCAATCTTTAGCATGATCGGCAGATGGTTCTCGGCTCGAATAGGTGAGAACTTAATCTTTGACCTGCGCACTCAAGTCTTTAGCCATGTTCAACGGCAATCCATAGCATTCTTCACTCGTACCCAAACCGGAGCTCTCATCTCGAGAATCAATTCGGATGTAATCGGTGCTCAACAAGCTTTCACTACAACGTTGGCAGGACTAGTCAGTAATGTTTTGACTTTAATTCTCGTTGTAGGTGCGCTCCTAACACTTTCCTGGCAGATCACACTCTTGGCGCTTTCGCTTCTGCCCCTCTTTCTCTTTCCGACTAAGTGGGTGGGACGGAAACTACAAGGGTTGACGCGCGAATCCTTCAACTTAAATGCAGAAATGTCAGCCACAATGACGGAGCGCTTTAATGTATCCGGAGCTCTACTTGTCTCCCTTTATGGTGACCAAAATCGCGAGCGTGATTACTTCTCATCCCGAGCCCGGAAAGTTGCAAATATCGGAGTCTCAATCGCTCTGTTGCAACGCCTTTTCTTCATAGCTCTTACTTCAATTGCTGCGATTGCAACGGCTTTTGCTTATGGCGTTGGCGGCCATTACGCCATCAATAAGGAGATAACGCTGGGAACACTGCTAGCGATAACTACTTTATTGGTACGCCTATATGGACCATTGACCGCTCTTTCTAATGTTCGCGTTGATGTAATGACAGCGCTCGTCTCCTTTGAAAGGGTCTTTGAAGTTCTAGACCTAACTCCTATGGTGCGCGACCGTACAGAAGCGATTGATGTCGCCGATGGGCCGCTAAGTCTTGAATTTGATTCCGTTCGATTCTCCTATCCGCGAGCCGATGAAATTTCTCTTGCCTCTTTGGAATCTGCCGCTAAACCAGAGATGATTGAGAGCGGTGAGATATTGGCTGGTATTTCTTTTAATTCACCAGCAGGAACGTTGACGGCACTGGTCGGCCCTTCGGGCGCAGGCAAGACCACCATCAGCTCGCTTATTCCGCGTCTTTACGACGTAACTTCTGGTTCTATAAAAATAAACGGCAAGGACCTTAGAGAGTTGAAGCTGGCCACATTGCGCGATGCCATTGGAGTAGTAACCCAAGATGCTCACATGTTTCATGATTCCATCGCCGAAAATCTCCGCTATGCAAAACGTGATGCCACCCGCGAGGAGATGGAGCAAGCCTGTAAGTCGGCGCAAATTTGGGATTTGATTGCATCGCTTCCAAATGGATTCGATACGGTGGTTGGTGAGCGTGGCCATCGATTATCCGGAGGCGAGAAACAAAGGTTGGCAATCGCGCGGTTATTGTTGAAAGCCCCTCGAATAGTAATTCTCGATGAGGCTACCGCTCATCTTGATTCAGAGAATGAAGCGCTTGTGCAAGAGGCGCTAGCTAGGGCACTTGAAGGACGTACCAGTATTGTGATTGCGCACCGACTTTCCACGGTGAGGAAAGCGGATCAGATATTGGTTCTTGAATCTGGCCTAATTAAAGAGCGAGGAAAGCATGATGAGTTAATCGCACTTAATGGTCTATACGCCGATCTTTACCAGCGTCAGGCATTCTCGGCGTGAAGTTTTCGCTCCTCGCGAATTACTAGATAGAGGGCAAAAATCACCATCAACGCAAATAGGACCCACTGCACTGTGTAAGCAAGATGGGGGCCATCGCTTAACTCGGGAATTCGGGTCGGCACATCCGGATTAAGGGAGGCGCGACTGGCAGAAATCAAATCGAAATAAATTGGCTCGGTCACCAATGAGCTCTCGTTATCCCACTTTGTTAATTTGGTTGTGCCATCATTTCCAGGCAGAGCAAAAACTGTTCCAGAGATTTGCGATTCAATATCTTCAACTCGCACTCGCGCTGTAATTGTTACTTCAGCGCTATCTACGACTTTCACATCAGGTGGAGTTTGGGCGTCAGCCCCAGCTTTAACCCAGCCTCGATCTACCCAATATCTCTTTCCACTACTGCTTGTGAAGAGAGTTACTACTCCAAAACCATATTGACCATCGTGGTAACGATTTCGCACCAAGATTTCGTTGCTTGGGTCGAATTGACCGGTAAGTTCAATGGTGCGCCAGGCGATTTGTATAGGAGTGGAAAGCTCAGGTTCAGTTATGGATGGCTTTTGAACATTTGCTCGAATCAATTCGTTCTTAGCATGCCTTACTTCGTGGCGGTCATATTGCCAGCGCGCACCTTGAAGACATAGCGCAACCAGGAAAAGAGCTAGAAGAGTTGCACCAACTATCCGTTTCATCTACCAATCTCACGAATTCGAGAACGAAGCAATTTCGCTTCTCCTCTTATCGTCTCACGACCAGCATTTGCAACAATCACGGAAATGTAAGGAAGGGTTACGGCACCGACGAGGAAGAACCAGCGATACGGGCTTGGTGTAAATACGGCAAGGAGAAAGCAGAGGGTTCGAATCATCATTGAATAGAAATACTTTCGCTGACGAGCGGGGATATCGGCAGAGAGCGCAGATTGAGCTTCCGTGATGTTATGAACTTCTTCATCTCTGCGTTTCATGTGCTAACGCTAGATGCGATTTGAGCCTGACGCACCTTGGTTTAAGCGCTTGATTTGGCCTGCCCGCAAATGCGGGGTAATCTACGCGTAGTTATTTGGCCGTTAGGCTGAGTAATTAAAGAGAATCAAGATGAAGTGGAGCTAGCCGCTCCCACCTGACTCACCAAGGTGAGCTGGTCAAGGTCAACGGGGTTCATCTCCCGTCTCCTAGCGGCGTCTTCCACTTCAATCTTCAAACTTGAAAGGAAGAGTTATCAGCACCACAGAACCAAGAATCAACGATCGTATTCGGGTACCTGAAGTTCGTTTGATTGGCGCTGGTGGCGAGCAAGTCGGAGTTGTTGCGATCGATATCGCACTGCGTCTGGCTGAGGAAGCTGGTTACGATCTCGTAGAGATCGCTCCAGATGCTCAACCTCCAGTCTGCAAAATCATGGACTTTGGAAAGTACAAATATGAGATCGCCCAGAAAGCTAGGGAGGCTCGCCAAAACCAGACCCATATTGTGGTCAAGGAAATTAGGTTGGGTCTAAAGATCGAGAACCACGATTACGAGACGAAGAAGAATCACATCGAGAAGTTTCTTCTCGGCGGTGACAAGGTGAAGGTGACTGTTCAATTCAAGGGGCGAGAACAAACTCGTCCAGAAATCGGATTCCGTTTGTTGCAACGCCTTGCAGAAGATGTTGCAGGAACTGGATTTGTTGAATTCGCTCCGAAACGCGAAGGCAGAAGCATGACCATGGTGCTTGGCCCGCTAAAGAAAAAGAGCGAAGCAGTAGCCGAGGCAAAACGTCGTGCAGCGGCGGTTAAGAGCGAGCAGAAGTAAAGGAGCAACATATGCCAAAGATGAAGACTCATAGTGGTGCGAAGAAGACCTTCCGCGTCACCGGTTCCGGAAAGGTTATGCACGAGCGCGCTGGAAAGCGCCATCTGCTCGAGCGCAAGTCATCGAGATTGACCCGTCGTCTCTCTAAGGATGCAACTGCAAATGACCGAAATACTTTTTCTGCCAAGCGCCTGCTTGGTATGAAGTAAGGGGTGTGAAATGGCTAGAGTAAAACGCGGAGTTCACGCGGCTAAGAAGCGTCGCACAGTTTTGGAGCGCGCCAGCGGATATCGCGGTCAGCGTTCCAGGCTCTTCACAAAGGCTAAAGAGCAAGTAACTCACTCGATGATTTACGCTTTTAACGATCGTAAAGATAAGAAGGGCGATTTTCGCCAACTCTGGATTACCCGTATCAACGCTGCGGCGCGCCAGAATGGCATGACTTACAACCGATTAATCCAAGGCTTGAAGGCTGCGGGTATTGAAGTTGACCGTCGCGTTCTTTCTGATCTTGCAACAAATGATCCAAAGGCTTTCGCTGCGCTAGTTGAGGTAGCCAAGAAGCATGTAAAAGTCTCCTAAGTAAGCTAATGATTACGAGCCTTCATTCGCCTCACGTCGAGGCGGTGAAGGCTCTTTTAGGTTCTAGGGGAGTGAAGGAGCGGCGCGAGCGCGGCCAATTTGTAGTCGAAGGACCGACAAATGTCACTGCTGCCCTAAACTCCAAGAAGGTAAATGTTGAATGCATCTATTACACGCAAGGAAATTTGGAGCGGCTTGGCTCATTTTCCCATTCAAATCTCATTGAAGTTTCCGAACCTGTCATGAAAGCTATGACTGACACGGTTACTCCCCAAGGAATACTTGCAATCGCAAAATTGGAAGAGCGCAGCTTGGCAGATATCGCCAAATTAAGCTCCGGTCGCTTTGCTTACTTCTGGCAAATTCAAGATCCAGGAAACGCCGGAACCGTAATCCGGGCTGCAGATGCCTTCGGCTTTGATGCCGTCATCTTCTCTGATAACTCAGTGGATGTTTACAGCCCAAAGGTTATTCGATCTACGGCAGGCTCGATATTTCAGATAGAAGTGATTGACGAAGTTTCTACAACTGAGTTGCAAAGTTGGGCAGACGAGAGAGGAATAGCAATATTTGCTACCAAGTCTGACGGAGAAATTCAGCTTAAGGATGCGGCCACTTCTGCTGCTAGAAAAGCTTCCATTTGGGTCTTTGGTAATGAAGCTCGCGGATTGCCCTCCGAGGTGGAACGAGAATTGAATGCAAAAACAGTTTCTATACCGATGACAGGTAAAGCAGAGAGCTTGAACTTGGCTACCGCGGCCTCAGTAGTTATGTATGCGGTATCAAACACTGATAAATGACCGCTCTTTCACCTTTCCAATTAGTAGAATTCCAAGGTGTCGTCAGCCCCTATCAGTATCGAGCCAGCCGAAATTGAGGCGATAAAGCAAGCCGCAATTACCGCAATTGCAGGAGCAAAAGACCTTGATCAACTTAAAGAGGTAAAGATTGCTCATGTTGGGGACCGCTCACCGATCGCTAAAGCAAATCAGGGACTCGGACAAGTTGCAATGGAAGAGCGCGCAGCTACCGGAAAATTAATTGGAACGGCGCGAGCCAATATAAATCAAGCTTTTGATGATCGCGAGCGTGAACTAATCCTTGCAAGAGATACCAAGGCTCTCAATGAGGAGCGCGTTGATGTAACCCTTCCGGTAAATAGAAATCACCAAGGTGCGTTACATCCTCTTACCTCACTTCGCCATGAAATTGAAGATTTATTCGTGGGTCTTGGTTATCAAGTCGCCGAGGGTCCAGAACTTGAATCAAGTTGGCTAAATTTCGATGCGCTGAATATTCCTGAAGATCACCCAGCTAGATCTATGCAGGATACTTTTTTTATCGAACCAATTGATGCTGGTCTAGTTTTAAGAACTCACACATCCCCGGTGCAGGTCCGAACTATGCTCGAAAACGATCCTCCCATCTACGTGATTTGTCCGGGGCGCACTTATCGTTCAGATGAGCTGGATGCAACCCATACCCCTGTCTTCAATCAGGTCGAAGGACTTGTAGTCGATAAGGGAATAACGATGGCGGACTTAAAGGGCACGCTAGATCTATTCGCAGCACGAATCTTTGGCCCAGATGTAACGACAAGAATTCGCCCTTCATTTTTTCCATTTACTGAGCCGAGTGCAGAGGTGGATTTCTTTTACAACGGTCGCTGGGTTGAGTGGGGCGGTTGTGGAATGGTAAATCCCAAAGTCCTGCAAGCTTGTGGAATAGATTCAACTATTTACACTGGTTTTGCCTTTGGCATGGGACTTGAGCGGACCCTTATGGTGCGCAATGGAATAACCGATATGCATGACATCGTCGAGGGAGATATTCGTTTCTCTCGTCAGTTCGGAACCGGTAGCCGATGAAACTTCCACTTTCCTGGCTCGCCGAGTTCATAACTTTTCCAAAGGGATTTAAGGTCGAGAGCGCCGTCGCGGCATTTGTAAGAGTGGGATTTGAAGTCGAAGAGGTGATCAACCCCGCAGAGAAGATTAAAGGTCCGATCAAGGTTGGAACTGTTGTGAGTATCGAAGAGTTGACGGGCTTGCGAAAACCAATTCGCTATGTCGGGCTGGATCTCGGCGAGAAGGAAACTCGCTATGTCATTTGCGGGGCTACGAATTTCAAAGTTGGCGATCAGGTGGTTGTAGCGCTACCCGGTGCTGTACTACCGGGTGAGTTTGTGATTTCAGCGCGAGAAACTTATGGCAGATTGAGTAACGGAATGATTTGCTCTGCGCGCGAACTCGCCTTAGGAGAAGATCACGCCGGCATCATTGTCCTTAG
>RGYL01000070.1 GCA_010032085.1 Actinomycetota bacterium | reverse complement strand
TTCATCGCCCTTATCAACGATAGTTGCAAATGCTTGATAGACAGCTTGCTTACCGCCATTAGTGACGAGAACTTGATCTGCAGTAATTTCGTAATTCGAATCGCGTTTTGTTTTCTTAACAATTGCTTCGCGAAGTTCCGGAAGTCCCGGAGTTGGCGAGTAGCGATGATTTGCGACAACTTTTGCCGCATCTGTTGCGGCTTGGACGATGTAATCAGGTGTTGGAAAATCAGGTTCACCGGCGCCGAATCCAATTACAGGACGACCGGCAGCTTTAAGGGCCTTCGCCTTTGCATCCACAGCCAAGGTCGCAGACTCTGCGATAGCGGCAATTCGTGCGGAGATTCGGGGTTTTGTCACGGGTGGGAGTCTTCCATAAGCGTGGTTAAGCGGGGATTTATGCGAGTTAGACCGAAGCGGGGGTCCTAACCTAGACTTGCCCGTCCTGGCGCTTGATTGATCGGGTAAATAAAAAATCTGATTATGAAAAGGTAATGCTTTGTCATGCGCTACGAAGGGCAGTAGCTCAACTGGCCAGAGTTCCGGTCTCCAAAACCGGCGGTTGGGGGTTCAAGTCCCTCCTGCCCTGCGCAGTAGTTGAAACGAAGTACGAGAGGAAAGGAAACGAGATGAGTGAAGACTCAACAAATGAGTTAAACATCTTTCAGCGCGTTGCCCTTTTCTATCGCCAAGTTCTAAATGAACTTCGCAAGGTGGTTTGGCCATCGCGAAATATGTTGACTACATATACCGGCGTCGTACTTGTATTCGTGACCTTCGTGATCGCGGTCGTATCTATTTTCGATCTCGGTCTAACCCAACTAGTGCTTTACATTTTCGGCGAGTAAGGGAGGGGAGATGAGCGAAGAGCAATTAGCAACTGAGTCGGTTGATACCGATCTTGAACTTATTGAGGAAGAAGTTCAAGAGGAACAAGTATCACCTGAGGTTGCTGCTTTCCGTGATGAACTCCGTTCTCGTCCCGGTGAGTGGTTTGTTGTCCACTCTTATGCTGGATATGAGAAGCGTGTAAAAGGAAATCTTTTGCAGCGCATCCAATCCATGCATATGGAGGATTACATCTATGAGATCCAGGTACCTGAAGAAGAGGTAACCGAGGTTAAGAATGGACAGCGCAAACAGGTAAAGCGAAATATTTACCCAGGATACGTATTGGTGCGGATGGAATTGACTGATGAATCTTGGTCTTGCGTCCGTAATACTCCGGGAGTTACCGGTTTCGTGGGCAACTCACATCACCCAAGTCCACTTCCAATGAGTGAGGCCGAGAAGATGTTGATGCCTCGCGAACTCAAGAAGACTTTGAAGCCTGAGATTAAGGTTGTTGATTTCACTGTTGGCGAGTCTGTAACTGTTATGGATGGCCCATTCGCAACCTTGCCAGCAACGATCTCTGAGATCATGCCAGAACAGGCGAAATTGAAGGTTCTCGTATCGATCTTCGGTCGCGAAACCCCAGTTGAACTTTCATTCCATCAAGTACAGAAGATTTAACGAGAGATTTAAGAGAAAGACGAAGGAGAAGAAATGGCACCGAAGAAGAAGGTCCAAGCACTCATCAAGCTCCAGATCCAAGCTGGCGCTGCGACACCTGCGCCACCAGTTGGTCCCGCGCTCGGTCAGCATGGCGTCAACATCATGGACTTCGTCAAGCAATACAACGCTGCTACCGAAAAGCAGAAGGGCGAGATCGTCCCAGTTGAGATTACTGTTTATGAAGATCGCTCATTCACATTCATCACAAAGACTCCTCCTGCATCGCGCTTGCTACTTAAGGCAGCCGGGCTAGAGAAGGGATCATCCGTTCCGCATAAGGAAAAAGTTGGCTCTGTTACCTGGAAACAGTGTGAAGAGATTGCAACTTTGAAGAAGGATGATTTGAATGCCAACGATGTAAAGGCTGGCGCATTGATTATTGCTGGTACCGCGCGATCGATGGGAATCGTCGTTAAGGACTAGTAATTGAAATAAATAAAAAAATAAGTGGGAGGACCTCGCTGGTCCGCTAAGACCACAACTTCACAAAAAAGGAGAAGAAGAAATGAAGCGCAGTAAGAAATACAAGGCCGCCGCGGCCAAGGTCGAAGAGGGCAAGTTATATACGCCGCTCTCAGCGATGAAGGTTGTAAGAGAAACCAACGTAACTAAATACGATGCATCGGTAGAAGTTTCGATGCATCTTGGAGTTGATCCGAAGAAGGCCGATCAGGCAGTCCGCTCAACTGTGAATTTGCCTCATGGAACCGGTAAGACAGCCCGCGTTCTTGTCTTTGCAACCGGTCCACGCGCAGATGAAGCGCGCGCAGCTGGCGCAGATATCGTCGGTGGCGATGAGCTAATTGAAGAAGTAACAACCTTCACTTCCTAATTGGAAAAGCATCGTTCTCCGCAGAGCAGCTTGCTGATAACTATGCCGCTGCTGTTGATGAAATCATGCGAGTAAAGCCAGCGTCCTCAAAGGGGCGTTATATTCGCAAGGCCGTTGTCTCAACAACAATGGGCCCAGGCATAGCGCTTGATACCAACTATGCACGCGAAGGTGGCGCACCAATTCAGTAATCGAATTAACTAAGTGACCCCGTCGTTACCTACGGCGGGGTTTCTTATCTTAAAAAAGTGTTTAGCAATTCGTAAAGAATGACTTGAACATAAGATTTCTTGAAGTAGATTTGGAACTGAGTTGATTGAGCTCTCTCTCAATCTGGTGCTGGAGAGAAATCGAAACGTATAGCTTCTAATCAATATTGGGGGCTATACGTAAAGCAGATAACTTCTATCCACAAACGAAAATTATTTTCACTATTTAAACCTCACTCGCCTAAGACTCCGCTTCGGTGTTGGAGTGGTGTAGTGGCAGCACGTCTGACTTTGAATCAGGAGGCGCGGGTTCGATCCCCGTCTCCAGCACCCCTGTTTTGACCCTTTGGCCTCACCTCGCCTAATATCTGCCCCCTCACCAGAGACTGCTGGTCTCGGACTTGAAAGAGTTCGAAGTAAATGTCGAAAGACAGCCTGCATAGGTTCGAGCGGTTACCCCGCGCGTTATCTATGCGTCGGGGTTTTTCTCATTTATGACCAACTTAAATTCTGGGGAACAAATAGAAAGGAAGCCAAATGGCTCGCCCTGATAAGGCAGCAGCAGTTGCAGAGCTCGTTGAAGATTTCAAAGGAGCAGATGCAACAGTTGTTACCGAGTATCGCGGATTAACAGTCCAAGCGATCAAAGAGCTACGCCGTTCACTTGGCGCCGAAACCAAGTACAAAGTAGCGAAGAACACTCTCATCAAGATCGCCGCAAAAGAAGCGGGCGTAAGTGTTGATGAGTCGCTTCTCGCCGGTCCTTCTGCAATCGCTTTCGTAAAAGGCGATCCAGTAACCGCGGCGAAGAGCCTAAAGAACTTCCAGAAAGAGAATCCACTTCTTGTTATCAAGGGTGGAATCTTTGAAGGTAAGACCGTAACCACAGCTGAAATCATGAAGCTCGCCGATCTCGAGTCGCGCGAAGTTCTCTTGGCCAAGCTTGCTGGTGCTATGAAGGCATCGATGGCAAAAGCTGCACGCGCATTTGATGCACTTCGTATCAAGAGAGAAGCAGAAGCCGGTGCACCTGCTGCACCTGCCCAAGCTGCCCCCGCTGCAGAAGCAGCACCTGAAGTTGTAGCCGAAGCAGCACCAGCTGCTGAAGCAACAGCTCAAGAAACTTCTGCAGAACCAGCGCAAGCTGAAGTAACTCCAGAAACACCAGAGAACGCGTAGTAAGAGCGCTAAGAAAAGGAAAGAAAAATGGCAAAACTAAGTACCGAAGACCTATTGGGTCAGTTCAAGGAGATGTCTCTCGTTGAGCTTTCAGATTTCGTAAAGGCTTTTGAAGAGGCATTTGATGTAACAGCAGCTGCACCAGTAGCTGTTATGGCAGCAGGTGGAGCTGCCGGTGGCGGCGAAGCAGCTGCTGCACAAGATGAATTCACCGTCATCATTGAGGATGCAGGCGCACAGAAGATCGCCGTAATTAAGGAAGTACGCGCGCTCAACTCAAGCCTTGGCCTCAAGGAGGCAAAGGACCTTGTAGATGCGACTCCAGCAACTGTGCTTGAGAAGGCAGATAAGGCAACCGCTGACAAGGCAAAGGCTTCCCTCGAGGCAGCTGGCG
>RGYL01000069.1 GCA_010032085.1 Actinomycetota bacterium | reverse complement strand
TCGGAACACCCATCGGCACCATCACATTATTTGGAATGATAATTTCACCAGCGCTTTTCATTTTGATATTTCCACTTGGATTTAGGTTGACTTGTTACTACTACCGTAAGGCTTACTACCGTTCATTCTGGATGTCACCACCTGCTTGTGCAGTTGCAGAGCCACATTCAAAATACACGGGAGAAACCAGAGCGCCATTAATTCTGCAAAATGGTCACCGTTGGTTCTTTTATTTCGGTTTGATCTTTAATGTCATTCTCACCTATGACGCGATAATCGCTTTTAAGAATCCTGAAGGCGAATGGGGTCATATGAGCGTGGGAACACTCGTGCTGCTCTTGAATGCAACGATGCTCTGGCTCTACTCAGCTTCTTGCCATACCTGTCGCCACACAATGGGTGGAAGGTTGCGTCATTTCTCGAAGCACCCAATTCGATACAAAATGTGGACTTGGGTATCCGCTCTAAATGAGCGTCATCCGGTCTATGCCTGGATTTCACTCTTTGTTGTGGCGCTAACCGATTTGTATGTTCGGTTAGTTGCATCCGGAACTATTACGAATTACTACTTCTTTTAGGCGATGAAACATGGCTAAAGCGACGACCGGAATTAAAGCTAGCGATATCAAATTCAGCCGTTATCGTTTTGATGTAGTAGTAATCGGCGCTGGCGGAGCGGGCTTAAGAGCTGCAGTCGAGGCTCGCCAAGCTGGACTTCGAGTAGCGATCATTTGTAAGTCACTTTTTGGCAAGGCGCATACTGTTATGGCCGAAGGTGGCGCAGCTGCGGCGATGGGCAATGTAAACGAAAATGATGGTTGGAAAGTTCACTTCCGCGACACCATGCGTGGTGGAAAGTTTTTAAATAACTGGCGGATGGCTGAACTTCATGCAAAAGAATCGCCAGATCGAATTTGGGAGCTGGAGACTTGGGGTGCGCTTTTTGATCGCACCAAAGATGGTCGGATCTCGCAACGTAATTTTGGTGGACATGAGTATCCACGCTTAGCCCACGTGGGCGATCGAACTGGCCTTGAATTGATTCGCACGATGCAACAAAAGATTGTTGCGATGCAACAGAAGGATGCAAAGGAACATGGCGACGCCGAGAAGTACATAAAAGTTTTTGCGGAATTGACTATCACTTCAATTCTCAAAGATGGAAATAAAGTTTCTGGTTGCTACGGATATTGGCGTGAAAGTGGCGATGAAGTTCTCTTTGAATCACCCGCTGTAGTTCTTGCAACTGGTGGAATTGGAAAATCTTTCAAGATTACTTCTAATTCATGGGAAGGAACTGGCGATGGCCATGCACTTGCCCTTAAAGCAGGTTCTGCCCTAGTTGATATGGAGTTCGTCCAATTCCATCCCACCGGAATGGTCTGGCCACCATCAGTCCGTGGAATCCTTGTAACTGAATCTGTTCGCGGTGATGGCGGCGTGCTCACAAATAACAAAGGTGAGCGCTTTATGTTCAACTACATCCCAGAAGTATTCAAAGATAAATACGCTGACAATGAAGCGGAAGCAGATCGTTGGTACAAAGACCAGAACAACAATCGTCGCCCGCCAGAACTTCTTCCGCGCGATGAAGTCGCGCGCGCCATTAACGCAGAGGTAAAAGCTGGGCGTGGCTCAGAGCACGGTGGCGTTTATCTAGATGTCTCCAAGCGTCTTCCTGCGGACGAAATTAAGCGACGCCTGCCTTCGATGTGGCATCAATTTAAAGAGCTTGCTGATGTTGACATCACCGAACAGGCGATGGAAGTTGGACCAACTTGCCACTATGTAATGGGTGGCGTGAAGGTGGAACCCGACACTGCAGCGGCCTACGGCGTCCCAGGTTTATTTGCTGCCGGTGAAGTTGCTGGTGGTATGCATGGCTCTAATCGTTTAGGTGGCAACTCCCTCTCTGATCTTCTCGTTTTTGGCCGTAGAGCTGGAGCTGGTGCAGCCGAGTATGTGAAGAGCCTAAAAGGCGACTCACCTGAAGTTAGCGATAAAGAAATTGAAAGAGCTCATGATCATATAAATGATCCATTTACTCGTGAAGGTAATGAGAATCCTTATGCGCTTCAACAAGAACTTCAAAACATTACGCAAGATTTAGTGGGCATTATTCGTACTGAGGCTGAGCTGAAGGATGCGCTAAAGAAACTCGAGTCGATTCGAGAGCGTTCGAAGAACGTAAAAGTTGAAGGCGGAAAAGTATTTAATCCCGGCTTCCATCTTGCGATTGACTTGGAGAACATGCTGTTGGTATCTGAATCCATTGCTCGCTCAGCACTTGAGCGGGAAGAGTCGCGCGGTGGGCATACTCGCGATGATTATCCGAAGATGGATCCCGAGTGGCGCCAGTTCAACCACCTAACGAAGTGGAATGGTACGAAGATTGAGATTGAAGCTGAGCGCGCCAAGATGCTCCCCGATGAACTCTTGGGCCTTTTTGAGATGGATGAATTAAAGAAATATTTCACCGAGAAGGAACTCGCGAAAGGTGGGAAATAGATGGCCCGCAAAGTGAAGATGCGCATCTGGCGCGGCGATTCCAAGAACGGCGACTTTAAAGAAGTCACAGTTGATGCCAACGAAGGCGAAGTTGTTCTAGATGTAATTCATCGAGTTCAGGCAACCCAGATGTCCGATCTTGCTGTTCGTTGGAACTGCAAAGCTGGCAAATGCGGTTCTTGTTCGATGGAGATTAACGGCAAGCCACGTCTCGCCTGTATGACAAGGATGAATTCCTACGGTGAGGACGAAACAATCACAGTAACGCCGTTGCGCGCATTCCCAGTCATCAAGGATCTAGTCACAGATGTCTCTTTCAATTACAAGAAAGCTATGGAAGTTCCTGCTTTTGAGGGACCTGAAGATTTGAAGCCGGGTGAATATCGGATGCAACAGGTTGATGTGGAAAGAAGCATCCCGATGAAAGAGCGGGTTGTTGATGTTAAGTACGACCCAGTCCGCTGGCTGGGCTCAAAGATTCGCAAGCGCGAAGAGATTAACTAGTGTCACTAGTTCTTCGGTGGGCCGTTCTTGCTGGTGCATTCTGGATTACAACTCTAATTGTGAATGGAATTCAAATTAAAGATGGAGCTTGGAATTACTTCTGGGTTGCGGCGCTATTTGGATTGATTAATACTTTTATTGGCTCTATTCTCAAACTATTCACGTTGCCTGCAGTAATACTTACATTTGGACTCTTTGTCTTTGTAATAAATGCTGCGATGTTGATGCTCACTGATCGTTGGAGTGACGTTATAACTATTGACTCATTTACATCAGCATTAATCGGAAGTCTTCTCATAAGTATCTTCTCCGGAATTGCAAATAAACTAATAAAGCGGGCGTGAAGAAACTTCTTGTAATCGCAGCCGGCGGAGTCGCTGGCTCGCTAATTCGATATCTTTTCAATGAGTCAATCTCAAGTTATCCAATTGCAATATTTATCGTAAATCTCCTTGGTGTTGCTATTGCGGGGCTAGTGGCTTTTCGCATCAAGTCGACTGAGTTAAGTAGGCTTTTTTGGATACCTGGTTTTTCCGGGTCACTCACTACCTTTTCTTCGGTGGCCCTCATTCATGGTGAGCGCAACGATCTATTAGCCATCTTATATTTCTATGTGATGGTCATTATGAGTCTTTTGATTCTCTGGGTAATAAATCCTAGAGAGGTTTCGACGCGATGAGGCTAGCTCTCTTTCTCTTAGGCGCTGGTATCGGCGCTCCCACGCGTTATGTAATCGATCGTTTCTTTCGCAATGGATATCGTTTTCCATACGGCATCTTGATAGTGAATGCGCTCGGTTCATTTCTTCTAGGGGTTGTTACAAGTGATAAGTCAGATTTTGCCTTTCTTTTAGTTGGATTCTGTGGAGCACTTACGACTTGGTCTGCATTTGCCCTTGATCTCTTCGAAGAAAGGCGAAATTCGAAGCTCTTTGCTGTGAATCTCTTTGGAAATTACCTCATCGGGGTTCTTGCAGCACTTACCGGACTATGGATTAGTAGATAATCGACTCATGGCCGCAAACAACTCGATGCCCTGTGATTTCTGTGGCCAGGCCTACGATCCAGTCGCAACAAGGTGGCTCTGTCCTCATTGTCATAGCAAGACTAATTGTTGTGATGGTGCGCCATGTCCACTACCAGAAGTTACGTTAGAGAAAAAATGAAGCGGGTAGCACTACTTTTAATCAGCGCTATTTTTCTAGCCGGTTGCGGCGGTGATGAGGTAGCAAAAATAGATTATGTATCTGTGCCACTTTTTTGTGATGAAACAAAAGTACTAGAAGCCTTCCCC